>NZ_JAGPXV010000168.1:0-9804 GCF_018070405.1 Micromonospora sp. D75 | reverse complement strand
CCACCCACCACCCCGTGACCCGACCCGCAGCGACGTTACCCGGCCCGGGAGACAGAAAGGCCTCCCGTGCACCCGGCAGAGCTCGCTTATCCTTGCTGCCTTCCGGCCCTGGGGAGGTTCACGAGGTACCGCCGCACGGGAGGTGACGCCAAGCCTACCCGAAGGGTTGTGGATCTTCCGGGAGGGTGGGGTGGCCCGCCGTCGCGGGACCTGTATCCTGGCTCGCGGAGGATTCGCCTAGAGGCCTAGGGCGCACGCTTGGAAAGCGTGTTGGGTTTACACCCTCACGAGTTCGAATCTCGTATCCTCCGCTCGCTTGAGCAGGAAAAACGACAGGGCCGGCCCCCGCGGGACCGGCCCTGAGTCGTCTCTACGCTCGCCCTCGTCTCCCTTGCCATGGTCCGGCCCGCCTGGTTGCTCGCGGCCGGCCGCTCGGCCAGACCGCTGGCGGCTGTCATGAATCACAGAGATCAGCTCTCCCCGTCACTCGCGCGCAGACACAGGCTGATCTTTTGTCGCACTCCTGACGCTACGTAGTATCCGACCTTCACTTCAGTAAGGATGACCCGGATTCCGCAGGCCAGGTGGCCGCCGCCATTGACCTGCTCGCCGAGGAAGGCCCGGCCCTCGGGCGGCCCCTCGTTGACCATGTGAAGGGCTCCGACTACAAGAACATGAAGGAGCTCCGGCCGGGCTCGGCGGGGGATACGGAGATCAGGATCCTGTTCGCCTTCGACCCCCAGCGGGAGGCCATCCTCCTGGTCGCGGGTGACAAGGCCGGCAACTGGAAAGGCTGGTACGAGACCAGCATCCTCGAAGCGGACCAGAAGTTCACCGAGCACCTGCGAGAGCTGAAGGGACAACGCTGATGGCACGTAGCTGGCGGGACGTTCGCTCCCGCGCCGACCTGAACGAGACCACCGTCGAGCAGCACAAGGAGCGGATGCGCGGCGAGGTCCGCGCCGCGCGCC
This sequence comes from Micromonospora sp. D75, assembly GCF_018070405.1. Classification (NCBI taxonomy): domain Bacteria; kingdom Bacillati; phylum Actinomycetota; class Actinomycetes; order Micromonosporales; family Micromonosporaceae; genus Micromonospora; species Micromonospora sp. D75. The sequence continues at coordinate 8,833 of NZ_JAGPXV010000168.1, read as the reverse complement.
TGCGCGAGATGCGCGAGCGCAGGGGCCTGACCCAGCAGCAGGTCGCTGACCGCATGAAGGTGTCGCAGCCTCGCGTCGCGGCGATCGAGAACGGCGAGTTGCCGAAGGCCGAGGTCGGCACTGTTGTGCGTTACATCAGGGCCCTCGGCGGCAACGTGGAGATCGTCGCTGACTTCGAGGGCGAGCGGGTCACCCTCAGCTGAGTGGGCAAGAGACAGACACGAAGGGGCACCGCTTGCGGCGCCCCTTCGGCGTTCCATGGCACTCCTCACCCGGTGCCCAACTGGTCCCGCCGCCGCTTCAAGTACGCCGTCTCCGCGCTGTTCCCCGCCAACTCGATCGCCCGCTCGTACGCCTCCCGCGCCTCCCCACCCCGCCCGATCCGCCGCAGCAGCTCGGCCCGCGTGGCGTGGTACGCGTGATATCCCTCCAGCGGCAACCCCTCCACCTCGGCGAGCGCCACCTGCGGCCCGTCCAGTTCGGCGACCGCCACGGCCCGGTTGAGTCGCACGATCGGCGACGGGTCGACGCGTACCAAATGGTCGTAGAGCGCGGCGACCTGCGACCAGTCGGTGTCCCGCGCGTCGCGGGCGTCGGTGTGTACGGCGTTTATCGCGGCGAGGATCTGGTAGCGGCCCGGCGGCCGTGCGGCGGCGATGCACGCGCGGACCAAGGCGTGGCCCTCGGCGATGAGGTCGCGGTCCCAGGCGCTGCGGTCCTGCTCGGCGAGGACGACGAGTTCGCCGGTCGCGGAGACCCGGGCGGGCCGGCGGGCCTCGGTCAGCAGCATCAGAGCCAGGAGACCGGTGACCTCGTGGTCGGCGGGCAGCAGCGTACGGACCAGCCGGGTGAGCCGGATCGCCTCGCCGGTCAGGTCGGCGCGCACCGCCTCCTTGTCGGGGTCGGAGGCGAGGTAGCCCTCGTTGAAGACCAGGTAGAGAACGGCGAGCACGCCGGTGACGCGGGCCGGCAGGTCCTCGCGGGACGGCACCCGGTACGGGATCCCGGCCGCCTTGATCTTCGTCTTGGCCCTGGTGATCCGCCGGCTCATGGCGGCTTCCTGAACCAGGTACGCCCGGGCGATCTCCGGCACTGTGAGTCCGCCGACCAGGCGCAGCGTCAGCGCCACCCGCGCTTCCATGGCCAGCGCCGGATGGCAGCAGGTGAAGATCAGGCGGAGCCGGTCGTCGTCGATGACACCGAGCGGTTCCGGCACGTCGGTCAGCATCAGCGCCTCCCGGTGCTTGTCCTCCCGCCGGCTCTCGCGCCGGATCCGGTCGACGGCCCTGCGGTACGCGACTGTGGTGAGCCACGCGCCGGGGTTCGGCGGCACGCCGTCGGCCGTCCAGCGTTCGACGGCGGCGGCGAACGCCTCGGCGGTCATCTCCTCGGCCACGTCGAGATCGCCGATGCGCCGGGCGAGCGTGGCGACCACCCGGGCCCACTCCTCGCGGTGGACCCGGGTGAGCGCCTCGCCGACGTCTGTCACGCGCCCAGGAACGGCCGCAGCTCGACCCGCCTGTTGCACCGCTGCGACGCCAGCGCGGCGAGCGGGAGCGCCACGTCGAAGTCCGGCGCCTCGATGATCCAGAACCCGCCGACGTACTCCTTCGTCTCCAGGTAGGGACCGTCGGTGAACACCGGGTTCCCGTCCCGCGCGTCCACGACGGTGGCGGTCTCCGGTGCCGCGAGCCCACCGGCGAAGACCCAGTGGCCGTCGGCGCGCAGCCGCTCGTTGAACTCACCGATCGCGGCCATCTCCGCGTCGGTGGCCGAGCCGGTGGTGTCGTCGAGTACGGAGATCAGGTACTGCGCCATCGGTTCCTCTTTTACTATCGTCGGCCGCCGTCACCCCGGCTACGAACGCCTCCACCCCGATCCGACCACCTCCGCCGAGATCGACCAGGCGATTCTCGTACGCGAACGCCGAGGCCGCTGCCGACGGCGTGAGGACGGCCGACAATCGTCGGTATGGCCGACGAGCGTCCCCTGTACGAGCGAGATCCGGCAGCCTGGCAGGCCCACCTCGCCGAGGGCAACGCGCGGCAGCCCCGGAAGCGGGTGGGAGCCGACGTACTGCTGCGCAACGGTGACGGCGACGTCCTGCTGGTAGATCCGCGCTACAAGCCGGACTGGGACCTGCCGGGCGGCATGGCGGAGGCGAACGAGCCGCCGCACCTGGCCGCCGAGCGGGAGGTGCGCGAGGAGTTGGGTCTCGAACTGCGCATCGGACCGTTGCTGGTGGTGGACTGGGTTGCACCGCACGGCCCGTGGGACGACAGCCTGATGTTCATCTTCGACGGCGGTGCACTGCCTCCCGCCGAGCCGTTGAAACCGGCTGACGGCGAACTGGCCGACGCACGATTCGTTGCGCTCGATGATGCGCAGGGGCTGCTTCGCCCGTACGTTTGGCATCGGCTGCGTCACGCGGTGGCCGCGCTGAGCGACGGACGCCCGAGGTATCTGACCAACGGAACCACCTGAGATCGTCGTACACATGTTCTATCCACAGCCTGTGGACGCCGAGAGGACCGGATGAGTTACCAGCTCAGCGCCGTGGTCGCCGACGTCGAGCTGCTTCGCGAGCAGACCGCCGACCTGGACCACGCGGTGCTCGCCGCGCTCCGTCAGGACTTCGCGCTGCTGCCGGTGACCCCGCAACTGGTGCAGGAGCTGACCGGCGGGCTGCCGGACTTCGCCACCGAAGAGCCGCGCGCCGAGCGCCCATTCCGGCTGGTGCTCTCGCCGCCGCTGGCGGAGGTGCTGGCCCGCTGGTCGACCAGCGGCCCGGTCGCGTACCTGGAGGCGGAGTTCGCGGGCGGGCTGGGCCACCAGTCGGCGGTGGTGTGGCTCGGCGGCGAGGTGAGCTGGGGGCCGCGGTACGACGCCGCGCTGGACCGGCCGCGTACCGAGTGGCCGATCAACACGGCGCTGGCCAGGCTGGGCGCGGAGCCGGGCGCGTGGATCGACCCGTTCGCCGAGCTGGGCCTGCACCTGGAGCGCGACACCGACGGCTGGCTGACGCACGGCCGGCGCGGGCTGTCCGCCGACTACTGGGACGAGCTGGCCGAAGAGTGGGAACTTCGCCAATCCGGCCAGCACCAGCAACCTCATCGCCCCGGTCCCGTTGGTGACTGGGGGATTGCATGAAATTACGACAATTCGGCTTTATTGCCGTACTGCTTGCTGCCGCATCAGTGGCGGGCAGCGGCGTTCATCCACAGTGGCCGGTGCGGCCCGTCGGCGCCGCCCAGGTGGTCAGCCTGGAGGGCCTGCGCGACGCGGAGTTCGGCGCCACCGAGGCGGACCTGACCCGCCGCGGCGTGCTGCGCGCCGACGAGGAGGCCTGCGGGCCCGCACTCGTCGGACACGGGGCGGTCAGCCCGATCTTCGTCGACGACCGGCTCGTCCTGCTCTGGCTGGACGACCCGATGAGCACACCGGAGGGCATCAGCGCCGGCACGCCGATCGGCGAGGTCCGCGCCGCGTACCCCGGCGCCACCGACCTGCCGGCGCCGCCCGGCAGTCACCGCTTCGCCGGGCTGCTCGCCCGCGACGGCGACCGCGCGTACCTGTTCCTGCACGACGGCGTCACCGTCCGCGAGATCATCGCCGGGTACGCGGACTGGGCCCGCCGCCTCTTCGACGAGGGCTACGGCCCCTGCTGACATTCGGCTCGACCACCTGGCTGTAACCGGTGGCCCCCTGGCGGTGTGTATATGTGTGACGGCCAGGGAGAGGGACGATGCGGATGGGCACGAGCGACGACTTCGACGCCTTCTACGCGGCGACCTCGGCCCGGGTCCTGCACCAGGTCTACGCGGTCTGCGGCGATCTCGGCGAGGCACAGGACGTCGTGCAGGAGGCATACGCCCGCGCCTGGGCGCGCTGGTCGTCGCTGTCCGGCTACGACTCGCCCGAAGCCTGGGTACGAACGGTCGCGTGGCGGCTGGCCGCCAACCGGTGGCGCAGCGTCCGACGCTGGCTCGCCGCACGGGCGAGACTCGGCCCGTCCACAGAAGCGCCCGAGCCGTCACCGGACCGGGTCGCGGTCCTGGCGGCGCTCCGGCAGCTACCGGAGTCGCAGCGGCGGGTGGTGGTCCTGCACTACCTCTCCGACCTGCCGATCAGCGAGATCGCCGAGACCACCGGGATGCCCGCCGGCACCGTCAAGGTCTACCTGTCCCGTGCGCGTACGGCGCTCGCCCCGCTGCTCGATGCCGACGACGAGCGGAAGGACTCCGATGTCAGCACGCATCCGTGAGGCCATCGCGGCGCTGGAGGACGACACCGCCGCCCTGAACCTGGCGCCACCCGAGCGGGTCCGCGCGCGCGGCGAGCGCCTACGTCGACGACGGACGGCAGGCGGCGTGGCGCTCGTCGCGGTCCTGACAGTCGCGACAGTGTCCGCCGGCGTGGCCGCGACGAACAACGGAGGTACGGACGCCTCGCCCCCTGTTGGCACGGGAGCCACAGTGAACTGCGGCGATCACGTGCTCGGGCTCATGGACCGCATACCGGAAGCCGCGATCACCTGCTTCCTCGACGCGGTCCAGGCGCACCGCCCCGCCCGCCTCGCCGTGACCTCGTCGACGGACGAAGGCGACCCGATCCCGACCCTCTACGTCGTCGGCATAGACGGCACGGTGGAGGTGACCACCGACTTCCGCCAGGACAGGTTCGGCGGCGGGCAGGGTCTCGTACTGAAGAGGTGCACCGGCCCCGAGGTCACAAGCGGGAGGATCATGTTCCGGCAGTGCTCGTCGCCGGTACCGCGCTGACCACCCCCCGGGCGGCGAGAACGCCCGGCCGAGCTGACAGCGGTCAGTACTTCCGCGTCGGCTCCGCCGGCCCGGCACCCGGCACGCTCGCGGGCAGTGCCGGTTGCAGGGCCTCCAGCGCCCGGCTGACGCCCAGGCCGGCGAGGATCGCCAGCGCGAAGACGACAGTCGGCAGCCACCGGGGGCCGTCCGCGACGAGGATGATCATCTGCACCAGGCACAGCAGGGTGACCCCCAGCACGGTGCCCGCGAAGCCGCCCCGCCCGCCGGCCACGCTCACGCCGCCGAGCAGGACGGCACCGGCCACCAACGTCAGCTGGCTGATGTCGGCCGATGGGATTGCGGCACCGATCCGGCCGGCCAGCAGGACTCCGGCCGCGCCCGCGATCAGGCTGGAACCGCCCAGGCCGATGACCGCGCCCAGCAGCCGTGCACCGAACGGCGACAGCGGCTCCCCGGCGACGACCCGGTTGCCGCTCAGCGCCCGCCGCACCGCCGGGATCGACCACACCACCGCGCCGCCGATCGACAGCAGGAGAAACAGCACCAGCCACCCGGCCCCGGCACCGTCGGACCGGATCCAACCTTCGCTCGCGAGCCGCCGCGGACCGCCGCTGCCGGTGGTGGCGAGCAGAATGCCCTGCGTCAGGGCAAGCCCGCCCAGCGACACCGCCCACCCGGGCGCCTGCAGCAGCCCGGCGATCAGGCCCATCCCGAGACCGAAGAACGCCGCGGCGGCGATCGCGGCGACCGCCGCGACGAGGACCGGGGCGCCGGCGTCGAGCACCTCCGCGTACGTCAGGCCGGCGAGTGCCCCGACTGCGACGACCGCGAGGTTGGGCGTGGCGGTGCGCAGCGACAGCGCGAAGGCGGTCGCCAACAGGCCGGCGGAGGCGATGTTGAACACCAGCGGCGACAGCCGCGACCCGTCCTGGGAGTACCACACCACCGCGGCGACGACGGTCAGCGCCAGCAGCACCGCCTCCCAGATCAGGTGCGGCCGAAAGGAGCCACCGGAACGGGACATGACCGGTCCGGCGGGTGCCAACGGTTGTTCAGGCGTGAAAACCACAGCGGTTCCTCCCTTGAGCGGACGCTGACACTATCCCGCAGGACAGCGCAGATATACGAGCCCGGATACCTAGGGCGGGCCGGGGCCGAGTGCTCAGCTCCGTCCGGACGCTCGCCGCAGCAGCCAGGCGCTCACCGACCCGCCGGCCACAATCGCCACGGCCCCGGTGAACTGCCCGGCCAGCAACCCGGACCCCAGGGCCGCGATCATCACCGGGTGGAGAACATCGCCGGGTACGCGGACTGGGCCCGCCGCCTCTTCACGAGGGCTACGGCCCCTGCTGACCATCTGCTGCCCGGAAGCGGCAACCGACGAGATCGCCGCCGACCCTGGCGCTGGAACCCACCCCACTCGGCTGCGCGTCAGAGGGCTGTACCGAACTTGATCCGTTCCATGACGTCGATGACGTAGTGGACAATTTCGTCGACGCCCTGGGTGTAGGCAAAGATTCCGGGATGAACGCCGATCTGAGGATCGAAGCCCGCCGACGCGATGATCACAGGACTTCGAACTCCTCGACGCTTAAGGGCGTCGAGCAGGGTGATACCTGCACGCTCCGCTGGACGTTCCGTGTCTCGCCGCATGTCGCTGAGAATCAAGTCGTAGGAGCGGCTCCCGAGGTTGGACATAGCCTCGTCCGTGGAGTGTGACGTGTCTACGGTCATGCCGAGCTGCCGAAAGAGCTGAATCAGGGGCAAGTTCCATTCAGGGTTGTCATCCACCCAGAGGATTCGACCGCCCTTCAGTATCTCGGCCGCGTGTTGCAGCCGGGAAACGGCGGCACGCTGCTCACTGACGGAAGGTGGCGCGCTTGCCTCGGACCGGGACGCCGCTTCGACCAGCAACTGCTCGGCAAAGCCAAACTCGATCATTGGTGTCTTCACGCTGTGGAGGCGGCCGATCTGCGGGATGATCGCGTTCCGAAGGGAAAGGTAGACCAGCGCCGCGAAGGCAACCCAGAGAATGGCAGGCACAGCTTTGATCAACTCAATGGCGATGGTCTGGGACATCTGCTCTCCGTCCACCCCTGAACAAGCCCATCGAAGGATACCGTTCGCTGCCGAGTTGCGTCGATGCCTGCAACCCCCTTATTAGGAAGAGGCGTAGCGGATGGCCGACTCATTCCGACCGCCCACAGGTCGTCCGCAGGTTGCGATTTTGAGTCCGCCGCATCCGGTAGCGACCACGGAGCTGTCGCTATTGCCTCCCTGGCACCAAACAGGCACGCTTTCGGCTATGACTCCGGAGAAGCGACTCCAGCAGATGATTGAGGATCTTCGGCGAATGCGGATGCAGTGCGAGCCCAAGTCAAACCAGAACCCTCGATACCTGCGATACTCCACCGCCGTCTCGGCGTTGCGCTGGATCATCGACGATCTGGCCAAGGACTCAACAACCCGGCGGCAGGATGACTGACGAGCGGAATCGAACCGCCGCCCCCGCCGTCTAACAAGCGGCATCAGGCGGACGGCGACTTGATGAGGCGGAAACGACGAAGCGCCCGGATCAGTCCTCCTGGACTGCCGGGCGCTGCGCCTCCTCAAAGGCGGTGGCGGCGGGATTTGAACCCGCGGAGGGCGTAAACCCTCACACGCTTTCGAGGCGTGCTCCTTAGGCCACTCGGACACGCCACCGCCGACGAGGGTACAGGACCGCCGGCTTGGACGCCGAACCGGTATCCCTCGGCCCGGCCTGGCAGGATCTTTGCCATGAGTACGCACATCGGCGCTGAGCCGGGAGAGATCGCCGAGCGGGTCCTGATGCCGGGTGACCCGCTGCGGGCCAAGTGGATCGCGGAGACCTACCTGGAGGGGGCCCGCTGCTACACGACGGTGCGCGGCATGCTGGGCTTCACCGGCAAGTGGAACGGCGTTGACGTGTCCGTCCAGGGCTCCGGCATGGGCATGCCGTCCGCTTCGATCTACGCCCACGAACTGGTAAACGAGTACGGCGTGAAGTCGCTGATCCGGGTCGGCTCCTGCGGCGCGCTGACCGAGGATCTGCAGCTGCGGGACGTGGTGGCGGCGATCGGCTCGTCCACCGACTCGAACATGAACCGGATGCGCTTCGACGGGCTGATCGACTACGCCCCGGTGGCCGACTTCGGGTTGCTGCGTACCTCGGTCGAGGTGGCCGAGCGGCGCGGCATCAGCATGCGGGTGGGGCCGATCCTGGCGGCGGACGCCTTCTACACGGACCGGCCGGACCTGTACGACACGCTCGCCGACTACGGCGTGCTGGCGGTGGAGATGGAGTCGGCGGCGCTCTACACGATCGCGGCGCGCTTCAAGGCCCGCGCGCTGACGATCCTGACCGTCAGCGACCACATCAAGACCGGCGAGAAGACCACGTCGCAGGAGCGTGAGCAGACGTTCGGCCAGATGGTCGAGATCGCGCTGGACACCATCATCGCCTGACCTGATCGACCCTGGGCCGCCCCGTCACCGCAAGGTGGCGGGGCGGTCGCGCGTTACCCGGGTCACAAAAATAAATACGACCGGTCGTGCTTGTTTCCCGATACGCTGCCCGCATGACCTCCGACGGCCGCGTCGCCCGTGGCGACCGCACCCGCACCGCGGTGCTGGACACCGCCGTGGCGCTGGCCACCGAGGTCGGCCTGCACGGCCTCTCCCTGGCCCAGCTCGCCGACCGGCTGGAGGTGAGCAAGTCCGGCCTCTTCGCGCACTGGCGCTCCAAGGAGGCGCTGCAGCTCGCCACCGTCGACCGGGCCGTCGCGCAGTGGCAGGAGATGATCGTCGCGCCCGCCCTGGAGGCGCCCCGGGGCGTACGCCGGCTGCGCGCGCTGCACGAGGCCCGGATCGACTTCTACGCCGCCCGGGTGCTGCCCGGCGGCTGCTTCTTCGCCAACACCGAGTTCGAGTACAACGCCCGCCCCGGCCCGGTCCGCGACCGGCTCGCCGAGGCGTTCGCCCGCTGGACCGCGCTGCTGGAACGCCTCGTCCAGGAGGCGGTCGACCTC
>NZ_JAGPXV010000167.1:0-9858 GCF_018070405.1 Micromonospora sp. D75 | reverse complement strand
GGGGCGGTGCGCCACCAGCAGGGCCGTGGTGCGGCTCTCCCGCAGCACCCGGCGCAGCGCCGCCTCGACGAGCGCCTCGGTGTGCACGTCGAGCGCGGAGAGCGGATCGTCGAGCACCAGCAGTGCGGGCCGCCCGAGCACCGCGCGGGCCAGCGCGAGGCGCTGCCGCTGCCCGCCGGACAGCGACAGCCCCTGTTCACCGACCCGGGTGGCCAGCCCCCAGGGCAGCTCGTACGCGAAGTCCGCCTGCGCCAGCGCCAGCGCCGCCCGGACCTCCTCCTCGCCCGCCTCCGGCCGCCCCAGCGTCAGGTTCTCCCAGACCGACATGGAGAACAGGGTCGGCTCCTCGAACGCCACCCCGACCAGCCGTCGCAGCGAGCCGAGCCGCAGGTCACGCACGTCGCGCCCGTCGACGGTGATCCGGCCGCCGGTCACCTCGTGCAGCCGGGGGACGAGCGACAGCAGCGTGCTCTTGCCGCAGCCGGTGACGCCGACGAGCGCCATCGTCTCGCCCGGCTCGACGGTCAGGTCCAGGTCGTGCAGCACCGGCGCCGAGGTGCCCGGGTAGCGAAAGGTGACCCCCTCGAAGCGGAGCCGGCCGCGTACGTCGGCGCGCTCCAGCGACCGGGCGTGCGGCGCGTCCACGATCGTCGGCCGGGTGTCGAGCACCTCCTGGATCCGGTCGGCGGCGGTGGCGGCCTCCTGACCGTTGGCGATGATCCAGCCGAGCGACTGCACCGGCCAGATCAGCATGAGCTGGAGGCTGACGAACGCGACCAGCTCCCCGATGGACAGCGCGCCCTCGGCGACGGCCGCCGCGCCGGTCACCAGGACCGCGCCGAGGGTCAGGTTGGGCACCAGGTCGAACAGCGCCGAGGTGCGGGCCAGCAGCCGCGCCTTGCCGATCCCGGTGTCGTGCAACCGGCGCGCGCCGACGGCGAACCGTGCGGCCAGTTCCGGCCCCCGCCCGTACGCCCGCATGGTGCGCAGCCCCTGCGCGGTCTCCTCGACGAGCGTGGCCACGTCGCCCTGCTGGTCCTGCATCCGGCGCGACGCCGCGTGGTAGTGCCGGGCGAAGCGGCGGCTGATCAGGAACAGCGGTACGGCGCTGGCCGCGACCAGCGACCCCAGCCAGGGGTGCAGCCGGATCAGCAGCACCACCACGGCGACGTAGGTGATCAGGTTGAGGACCAGGAACAGCAGCCCGAAGGAGAGGAACCGCCGGATCACCGAGAGGTCGCTGGTGATCCGGGACAGCAACTGGCCGGACTGCCAGCGGTCGTGGAAGCCGGCCGGGAGCCGTTGCAGGTGGGCGTAGATGTCGGCGCGGATGGCCGCCTCCATGCCCACCGAGGACGACGACTGGGTCCAGCGGCGGATGAAGATGAGAACCGCCTCGGCCAGCCCGAGCAGCAGCGCGAGGGCGCCGAGCCGCAGCAGCCCGGCCTCGTCGTGCCGGGCCACCGGCCCGTCGACCACCCGCTGCACCACCAGCGGAACGGCGAGGCTCGCCGCGGTGGCCGCGAGCGCCGCCACCAGCAGCCAGGCGAACTCCGTCGCGTACGGGCGCAGGTAGGGCCGCAGCCGCCAGAGGTTGCGCAGCGGCTTGGACCGGGCGTCGTCTTGCGCCGCGGGGTTGCCGTCGCTGGGCGCGGGCACTACCCGACGGTAGCCGCCGGGGGTGACGTTTCCGCTGTCAGCTAGCCGTCACCCGTCCCTCATGCCCGAGAAGCCACTTCTTCACGGGCAGGCCCCAGCGGTAGCCGCCGAGCGTGCCGTCGGTGCGCAGCACCCGGTGACAGGGCACGAAGAGCGCTGCCGCGTTGCGCGCGCATGCCGCCGCGGCGGCGCGGACCGCGGCGGGCCGTCCGGCCAGCGCGGCGAACCCGGTGTAGGTGACCGGGTCGCCGGGCTTGACGTCGCGCAGCACCTGCCAGGCGTGCGTCAGGAAGAGCCCGCCGCTGTGCTGCTCCACCGGGATCGCGTCGATCGCGGCGAGGTCTCCGTCCAGGTAGGCCCGGACGGCGGCGGTGACCGGACCGAGGTCGGCCCGTTCCCGCAGGTCACCACGCAGGCTCGGGTGGGTCAACGGCGCCAGGGCCGCCGGGTCGGGCGTGAAGCCGGCCGCGCGTACCGCGCCGTCGGGGCCGGCGAGCACGCTCAACGGGCCGACCGGTGTGTCGATGACGGTGCTGTCCACAGTGCTCATGCTGCTCTCCAGAGTCGGATCGTCGCGTAGGACCGCCAGGGGCGCCAGCGTTCGGCGTACGCGAGCAGGGTCTTGGGGGTGTCGGGCAGGCCGAGCGCGGTTGCGCCGCGGCGTACGCCCAGGTCGGTGGTGAGGGCGACGTCGGGGTCGCCGAGTGCGCGCATGGCCAGGTAGCCGGTGGTCCACGGGCCGACGCCGGGCACCGCGGCCAGGAGCCGGACCGTCTCCTCCCGGTCGCCTCCGGGTTCCAGGTCCAGCGTCCCGTCGGCGACGGCGCGGGCCAGCGCCCGGATCGTCTCCCGGCGGGCGGCCGGCATCCGGAACGCCGGGTCCGGCGCCGCGAGCACGTCGGCGGGACCCGGGAACGCCACCAGGCCGTCGGCCGGGTCGTCGGTGCCCGAACCGCTCGCCGACCGGACGGCGGAGAGCAGGCGGGTGAGCGTGGTCCGCGCCGAGGTCAGCGAGACCTGCTGGGTCACGACGGCACGGACGGCCAGCTCGAAGCCGTCGACCGCGTGCGGAAGCCGGACGCCCGGCTCGGCGACGACCGCCGGGGCCAGCGCCGGGTCGGCGGCCAGGGTGGCGTCCACCGCGACCGGGTCGGCGTCCAGGTCGAGCAGGCGGCGGCAGCGGGCCACCGCGGGAGCCAGGTCACGCATGTCGGCCAGCCGCAACGTGGCGTCGATGTGGCCGTCGGACGGGGTCAGCGCCACCGTGCCGGGACCGTGCGGCAGGCGCAGTCCCCGGTGGTAGGTGCCGTCGCGGACCACCTCGACGCCGGGCAGCGCGCGCAGCGCGAGGAAGTCCAGCAGCGCGCCCGCGTGCAGCGGTGGCCGGTATGCCAGCCGCAGCGAGAGCGTGCCCGCGCCGGTGGCCGAGGCCGGACCGCGTCGCCCGGCGCGCAGCTCGGACGGGGTGCCGCCGTAGACCTCACGGACCGTCTCGTTGAACTGCCGGACGCTGCCGAACCCGGCGGCGAAGGCCACCTCGGCCAGGCCGAGGCCGGTGGTCTCGATCAGGATCCGGGCGGTCTGCGCGCGTTGTGCCCGGGCCAGCGCCAGCGGGCCGGCGCCCAGCTCGGCCTGGAGCATCCGGTGCAGGTGCCGCTCGGTGTAGCCCAGCCGGCCGGCCAGCCCGGGCACCCCGTCGCGGTCGACCACGCCGTCGGCGATCAGCCGCATGGCGCGGCCGACCAGGTCGGCCCGGACGTCCCACTGCGGGGAGCCCGGCGCCGCGTCCGGCCGGCACCGGCGGCACGCCCGCAGCCCGGCCCCCTGCGCGGCGGCGGCCGACGGGAAGAAGCGAACATTCTGCCGCTTGGGCGTCATCGCCGGACAGGACGGCCGGCAGTAGATCCCGGTCGACGTCACGCCGGTGTAGAACCAGCCGTCGAACCGCGGATCGCGGCTGTCGACGGCCCGGTAACACCGCTCAAAGTCCAGCTCCATGCCCCCGATCCTGCCTCGCCGTCCCCGGCCGTGGCTGGCGGTATTCGGACATGACGTGTGGCAGTCGCGCCAGCTCGGGGAGGTGGCGGTATCGCCGGTCCCCGGATGCCGCCACCTCGGCGGAATGGTGTGGATCATGCCCGGCGGACCCGAGAAAGTGTCGTAAGTGGTCGGTACGGTCCCGCCACCAACTCAAGAAAAGGTGCGGGGCATGGCGAGCGTGGCCGGGCGGGGTGTCCGCTGATGCGATCGGGGCGGGCACCGTTGGACGCCGCGGTGGTGCAGGGCTTCTACGAGCGGATGAGGTTGGTGGCGCCGGCCGCCTACGGCGCGATCGAGCGCGACCGGGCCGGTGACCCCGGGCGCCCCTTCCCCGACACCGCCTGCGGCCGGCTGGCCGGCTCGCTCGACCCGGACGGGCTGCGCGCGCTCGGCATGTGGGCGCACCACTGGTGCATGCGCTTCTACGACGACGACACCCGCGTCGGCCTGCGGCTGGTCCGGGAGATCGCCGCCCGGTCCGGCCTGGGCTGGACCGCCGACGAGGTGCGGTGGCTGCTCGACCGGTCGTACGAGGCCGGGCCCGCCGCCGCGCACCGGTTCACGCTGCCGCTGGCCGCCGCGGCGCACCTGCCGGCCGGTGCGCTGCCCGAGGGTGTCGCCGCCGAGGCGTGGCCGGACGACTGGCGCCGGCTGCGGGCCGGCTGACGGCGCCGCCACCAGCCCACCGCTCCGCCGCCCGCCCGAACGCCGACCAGCGCCATCGCCGGGTGGTCCGCGTCGCCACCCAGCCGCGGGCGAGGAGGCCGGTCCGGCATCTGGGCGAGCACCATCGCCGCCACGGCCACCGCGAAACCGGCGAGCTGGACCGGGTCCAGCGCCTCACCGAGCACCGCCCAGCCGAGCGTCGCCGCAGTCAGCGGGCTCAACGCGCCGAGCACCGACACGCGGGACACCGGCAGTCGCGCCGCGCCCCGGAACCACAGCACGTACGCCAGCGCGGTGCCGGCCAGCCCGAGCCACGCGTACCCGAGCACTGCCGGTCCGTCGGGCACGGGCGGCGCGCCCTCGACGGCGGCGGCGACCGGCACGATCATCAGGCCACCGGCGACGAGCTGCCAGCTCGACGCGGCCAGGACGCCCACTCCGGGTGGCCGGCCCCAGCGGCGGGTGAGCACCAGCCCGGCGGCCATCGCCACGGCCCCGGCGAGCCCGGCGGTGACGCCGAGCGGGTCGAGGCCGGCGCCGGGGCGCAGCACTACGAGGGCGACGCCGAGCGGGGCGGCCACGGCGGCGACCAGCGCCGGCCGGGTGGGGCGGTCGCGGAGCAGCGCGACCGTCAGCACCGCCACCAGCAGCGGCTGGGCGGCGCCGAGCACGGCGGCGGTGCCGCCGGGCAGCCGGTACGCGGCGAGGAAGAGCAGCGGGAAGAACACCCCGATGTTGAGCGCGCCGAGCACGGCGGCCCGCCCCCACCAGAGGCCGTGTGGTCGCCGTCGGGTCAGCGCGAGCAGCAGCAGACCGGCCGGGAGGGCGCGGATCGCGCCGGCCCAGAGCGGCCGGTCCGGGGGCAGGAGTTCGGCGGTGACCAGGTAGGTGGTGCCCCAGGTGACGGGGGCGGCGGCGGTGAGCGCGACGTCGGTCCAGCGAGAGTTCACAGCAGCTTCCTCAGCTCTAAGTATCTTAGGGCTAAGCTACTCAGGCCCGAGCGAAAAGGGAAGTGGGACGTGGGGCACAATCGGCAGCCGTGACAGGCGACGAGGTGGACGCGATCGTCGAGCAGTGGCGGCGGGAACGACCCGGCATGCGGCCCGAGCCGATGGCCGTGTTCGGCCGCATCTACCGGCTCGCCCGGCTGGTCGGCGACGGCCAGGAGAAGGTGTACGCGGCCTGGGGCATCGGCCGAGGTGAGTTCGACGTGCTCGCCGCGCTGCGCCGCTCCGGTGAGCCGTACACGCTGGCGCCGAAGGCGCTCGCCGCCTCGCTGATGCTCACCTCGGGCGGCATGACCGGGCGGCTCGACCGCCTCGAACGGGCCGGCCTGGTACGGCGCTCGCCGGACCCGGCCGACCGACGGGCGCTGCGGGTCACACTCACCGACACCGGTCGCCGGGTGGTCGAGGAGTCCGCCGAGGCCGGGCTCGCGGTGCAGCGGCGGATCCTCGACGCGCTGCCGCCGGCCGACCAGGAGCGGCTGGCCGACCTGCTGCGTACGCTGCTCGCCGCGGCCGACACCTCCGGTCCGGCACAATGATCGTCACTGTCATCGGCCGGAAGGACGCCCGTGCCCGCCACTGAACCGACGATCGTCGCCACCAGCATGGGTTTCGCCAGCCGTCGTCGTGGCCCCTGGGACGCCCGGCCCAGCGCCCTGTTCGACCTGATGGCCGACCTGGCCGGGGCCGGTGACGCGCCGCGCGTCTGCTACCTCGGCCAGGCCACCGGCGACCAGCCGACCGGGTTCACCGTCTTCTACGGCGCCTTCGCCGGCACCCGGTTCCGCGCCTCCCACCTGGCGCTCTACCCGATGCCGAACGTCGAGGACATCCGCGCCCACCTGCTCGCGCAGGACGTCATCTGGGTCGGCGGCGGCAGCGTGGCCAACCTCTGCGCGGTCTGGCGGGTGCACGGCCTGCCGGAGATCCTGCACGAGTGCTGGCAGGCAGGCGTGGTGCTCGGCGGTGTCTCCGCCGGCTCGATCTGCTGGCACACCGGCGGCGCCACCGACAGCTACGGCCCGACGCTACGGCCCTTCACCGAAGGGCTGGGCTGGCTCCCGTACGGCAACGGTGTGCACTACGACAGCGAGGAACAGCGGCGACCGCTGATGCACCAGCTTGTCGCCGACGGCACGCTCCCGGCCAGCCACTGCACCGACGACGGCGTCGGGCTGATCTACCGGGGCAGCCGGCTGGCCGAGGCGGTCGCCGACCGGCCGGGCGTGGCCGCGTACGAGCTGGTCCGCGCCGAGGACGGCACCGCCCGGGAGACCCGGATCGAGCCGCGCCTGCTGTCGGAGTGACAGGCTTCGCGGACCTGCCTGCCCGGCGCGGGCGGCGAACCGCGTAAGCTGGTTCGTCGTGAGTCTCACCATCGGCATCGTCGGCCTGCCCAACGTGGGCAAGAGCACCCTGTTCAACGCGCTGACCAAGAACGACGTGCTCGCCGCGAACTACCCGTTCGCCACCATCGAGCCGAACGTCGGCGTGGTCGGGCTGCCCGACGAGCGGCTGGCCAAGCTGGCCGAGATCTTCTCCTCGCAGAAGGTGCTGCCGGCGCCCGTCTCCTTCGTCGACATCGCCGGCCTGGTCCGCGGCGCGTCCAAGGGGCAGGGCCGGGGCAACGCGTTCCTCGCCAACATCCGCGACGCCTCGGCGATCTGCCAGGTGGTGCGCGCCTTCTCCGACCCGAACGTGGTGCACGTCGACGGCAAGGTCTCCCCGGCCGACGACATCGAGACGATCAACACCGAGCTGATCCTGGCCGACATCCAGACGCTGGAGAAGGCGCTGCCCCGGCTGGAGAAGGAGGCCAAGCTCCGCAAGGACCGGGCCGCCGCCGTCGAGGCAGCCAAGAAGGCGGTCGAGGTCCTCGACAACGGCGTGACCCTGTACGCGGGCGCCGCCGCCGCGAAGGTCGAGCTGGAACACCTGCGTGAACTGCACCTGCTCACCACCAAGCCGTTCCTCTACGTCTTCAACGTCGACGAGGCCGAGCTGGGCAACGCCGAGTTCCTCGACGAGCTGCGCGGCCTGGTCGCGCCCGCCGAGGCGATCTTCATGGACGCCAAGATCGAGTCTGAGCTCGTGGACCTGCCCGAGGACGAGGCTCGCGAGCTGCTGGAGTCGATCGGGCAGTCCGAGCCCGGCCTGAACCAGCTCGTCCGGGTCGGCTTCCGCACGCTCGGGCTCCAGACGTACCTGACGGCCGGCCCCAAGGAGGCGCGGGCCTGGACCGTCCCGGTCGGCGCGACCGCGCCGGAGGCCGCCGGGGTGATCCACAGCGACTTCCAGCGCGGCTTCATCAAGGCCGAGGTGGTCTCCTACGACGACCTGGTCGAGGCCGGATCGATGGCGGCGGCGAAGGCCGCCGGCAAGGTCCGGATCGAAGGCAAGGAGTACGTCATGCAGGACGGCGACGTGGTGGAGTTCCGCTTCAACGTCTGAATCCGGCCCGTTTCCGCAGGTCAGCGGTTTGGTGCCTCGCCCTGGGGCACACCGGGGGCACAACCCCACGCTTCATCGACCGCCCGGCGGGTGCGCTCCTCCGAGTCCGGCATGCACCAGCAGTTCGGCCACGATGATGACCGACTCGCCCTGCATCAGCAGGACCGAAGCGTAGTGGTTGCGCAGGTCGTGAGTCGACTTGAAGGGTTGCAGTTCGCCGGCCCACTTCGGGCCATGGCCTCACAGTGCCGCTACCACGCTGGATCAGCTCTGATCCCGCACCCGAACTCCTCGCGGGTCTTGCGGCCGGCTACAGCACGCGTAGAAGGCCGTACCTCACGGCGAAGTCAGTGTCGGAGCGTGGTGGTGTCCGCCGCAGAAGTTGCTCAGCCTCGCAGCTGCGGCGCTCGGTGCCTAGGCCGACGCTGACGTGTTCAAGCGTCGGGTGATCAACGAATGGCTTGAACGCATCAGCAGGGAGCAGGGCCTCAGTTACCGACAGCTCCCGCAGCTGGGGTGCGGCAGCGAGGCCCTGTAGGGATGTCGTGTGCCGAAGGTGTCGCATGGCGGTGCAGTCGGCGCGTAGCAGCGTAGTGCAGGAGCTGAAGTCGGGAAGTCGGTCCGCAGTGAGCGCGTCCAAACACAGCCATTGCAGTGCGGGCAGGCGTGTCACCGGGTCGAGGTCGGTGAGCTTGCGAACTGCGCGTAGCGCGACGTAGCGAAGCGTGGGGACCTGGAGCAGCCATTCGCCGTGTGCCAACGAGCCGAGGGTCAGCGCCAATGACTGCAGGTGGGGCAGGGCAATCAGTGGGAGATATTGGTCGACCGGGAGTCGCCACAGCGAAAGTCCCTGCAGGTTGGGGTTGGCGTCGATCAGTTCCGGAAGGCCGCCTCGGTGCGCGACGATCCGCAGTTGGCGAAGGTCACGGAACGCGGCGACCGGGGTCAGGTTGAGAGGCTTGCGGGTCTCGCCGATGTCGAGGAGCTCGACGTCGGCGCTCAGTTGGTGCAGCGGCGCCAAGTCAGTCAGGTTGTGTAGGTGGGCGACGCTGAAGCGACGGAGGCGTGGGAACCAGCGCAGGAACCGCAGCGTAGCGAGGTCCTCGTCGAAGCCGTACGCGCGCAGAGTGACCGTCGGATGCTCCGCCAATAGCGCGGCGAGCAACCTGTACTCCGCCTCGGCGAGTGGCTGGCTGAACTGAACAACCGAAGCATCGTCGAGCCTGACTCGAAGCTGCTGCATGTCGAGAGGGCTCGACACGTCCACGATGCGGCTCATGACCTGCGATCTTCCTGCCCAGGCTGCCAGCACGCCAGCGTCGTGAACCATGGTGTCACCGTCGGTGCCCGGCGCTCTCCGGGCCTGTGTAACCCGTCAACTGGCATCGCCGTTTAGCGCATCAACCGGATTACGACACCGGCTGCCAGCGGCTGCCAGCGATGTCGGGTCTCAGGACCTGCGTGACAGATCAGTCTCGGGACGTGGGTGACACGTCCGGCTAGACGATCTTCGGTTGAGGGTAGCGCTTGTGTATGCCCTGGCTAGTTGGGGTTGGCAAGAACTTCGATGTGGATCGGTTCTTGGCTGTTGAGGTAGAGGACGTAGCCCGCTTCTTGGTCCTCGATCGCGTCGACAGGAACCATCTCAAGCGCGTAGTCCGGCCGGGGTAGGAATCCGAAGTCGGCGGGAGGGTCGAACCTCTCGATGGAGGTAACCCGCACCTCCGTCGGTGGGATGCCGACGAAGCAAGGGTCACTGGCTTGCAGTTCGGAGGCGTCGGGCTCCAGTCGCCACGGTGTGTTGAGCCAGCCGTGCGCGTCAGGGTCACGAGGAAAGCCCACGGTGCCATCCCATGAGTTGGTTGACTCGGGGTCCGCCTCCCGCCATGGCCAGTCGATGAGCAGGCGCTGGGGCGTGGTCCTGACGACCCGCGTGTCGAACGCCTCGGCTGAGATCAGGAGCAGGTCGCCGACGGTGTAGCCGAGGGCCTTCGTCAACCTGGTGCTATCCATGGTCTGATCTGCCAGTTTCCTT
>NZ_JAGPXV010000166.1:0-9864 GCF_018070405.1 Micromonospora sp. D75 | reverse complement strand
ACAAGCCACGCCGCCTTCGTCACCTGGGCCATGATCCACGTCATGGTCACCCGCCTGGCCCGACACACGAAACCGGCCCAGGCAACCCACACCTGAGCCGGAATCTCAAACACTCACTTAACGCCTCAGGTAGAGGAGGGGGCCCTTCTTAACACCCGCCGCCGCCGCGCGGCCGTCCGGGAAGGGTGGCCCAGGTCATGCCGGACGGGGCCCCGGCGGCACGACGACCGTCGTTAGGCTGCGGCCATGGACGTCGAGGTACGCCTGCGGCGCATCCGCCGCTGGCTCTGGCTGGTGGTGGCGGGGCTCTTCCTCAGCGGGGTGACCGCGTTCCCGCTGGAGGTCGAGGTGCGCTGGCTGCTGGCGGCGTCCGACCCGCTCGCCGGGCAGTTCCCGGCGCTGGTCGACTGGATCGAGCGGGTCCACGTCGGACTGGTGGCGGCCGGTGAGGACTACCCGTTCCTGCGGTACGGCACCGACTGGCTGGCCTTCGCGCACCTGGTGCTCGCGGTGGCGTTCTGGGGGCCGCTGCGTGATCCGGTCCGCAACGTGTGGGTGGTCCAGGTCGGAATGATCGCCTGCGCCGGCATCGTGCCGCTGGCGGTGATCTGCGGTCCGATCCGGGACATCCCCTGGTTCTGGACGCTCGTCGACCTCTCGTTCGCGGTCGGCGCGTTCCCGCCGCTCTGGTTCGCCTACCGCCACATCCGCGCGGTCGAGGCGGCACAGCCCTGGACGGCGTCGACTGCGGCACCCGTGCCGACCGCCGGTTGACTGGCCGGCCGGGCCGCCCCCCGGGGGGGGGGGCGGCCCGGCCGGCGCCCCGTCAGCGGCCGAGCAGGTCGTGCGCCGCGCGGATCCTCGTCCACGAGGCCGGCTGCGCCGGTGCGGCGGTCGTCCGCGCGGCGGCGGTCACGTCGGGGCGGCCGGGCGTGAACAGCCAGGTGGTGAACACCGCGTCGAGGTCCCGCCCGGAGATCCGCTCGGCGAGCGCCTGGAACTGCGCGACGGTGCCGTTGGCGTACTGCCGCTTGGCCGTCCAGGTACGCAGGATGCGGAAGAACGCGGCGTCGCCGACGGCGAGCCGGATCTGGTGCAGCGCCATCGCGCCCCGGTCGTAGACGGCGTCGTCGAAGATCCCGCTCGGGCCCGGGTCGCCGGGGCGCACCTGCCAGAACTCCGAGTCGGCCGGGTAGCTGTCGTAGGTGAAGTCGAACAGCTCCTGCGCGGTGCCCTCGCCCTGCTCCTCGGACCAGAGCCACTCGGCGTACGAGGCGAAGCCCTCGTTGAGCCAGATGTGCCGCCAGTCCGCCACCGACACCGAGTCGCCGAACCACTGGTGGGCGTTCTCGTGCACCACCACGTACGGGTTGGCGCCGCGCCGCCAGAAGCCGGGGCCGTACACCGGGCGGGTCTGCGTCTCCAGCGCGAAGCCGATGCCGTCGACCGGCCCGGCCACGCCGCCCTGCGCCTCGAACGGGTACGGGCCGAACAGTCCGCTCTCCCAGTCGACGATCTCGGCGGTGCGTTCGATGCTGGCCCGCGCGGCGGGCAGGCGCTCGCCGAGCGTGGTGCTGTACGCGTTCACCACCGGCTGGCCGTTCGGCGCGACGTCGGTGACGATGTCGTACTGTCCGATGGCCAGGAACGCCTGGTACGTGGCGCCGGGCTTGACGCTGCGCCAGCTCCACCGGGTGCGGTTGCCGGCCTCGGGCAGCGGGTCGCGCGGCTGCACGCCGTTGCTGATCACCTCGACGCCGGTCGGCACCGAGACGGAGATGTCCCAGGTGGCCTTGTCCTTCGGGTGGTCGTTGCTCGGGTACCACCACCAGGCCGACTCGGGCTCGTTGACGGCGAGCGCCCCGTCGGCGGTACGGGTCCACGCCGTGTAGCCCTGGACCGTGGTCTGCGACGGCACGCCCGCGTACTTCACCACGACGGTGAGCTGCTGCCCCTTGGTCAGCGGCCGGGCCGGGGTGATCACCAGCTCGTGGTCGCCGGCCCGGGTGTACGTGGCGACCCAGCCGTTCACGCGCACCGACTCGACGGCGAGGACGAAGTCCAGGTTGAACCGGGACAGGTCCTTGATGGCGGTGGCCAGGATCGTGGTGGTGCCGGTGAGCCGGTCGGTGGCCGGCTCGTAGCGCAGCCGGATGTCGTAGTGCCCGACGTCGTAGCCGCCGTTGCCGTAGTCGGGGAAGTAGCTGTCGCCCAGCCCGGGGCTGCCGGGCGTCGGGGTGGCCGCCGCGGGTTGCGGCCGGCCCCATCCGGCCGGGGCGGCCTGGCCGGGCGCGCCGGTTACTGTGGTGCCGGCCGCGGTGAGGGTCAGGGCGGCGATGGCCGCCGTGAGTGCGCGTCGCACGGGGGACTCCCTCCGTCGGGTGTCGTCACCGCCAAGCTAATCGACGCATGTGAACGCATCTGTCCCGTCCGGCCGATCTCGGCTATTCAATTTCGGCAAATGTTTCGATAGCATTACCGACCAGTAACAGCACCGATCCCTCGGCCACGCGCGCGGTCAACGGGCTCCACCACCCTGCCCCGTGGAGGCTCTGCCATGCCCCGTCGCGTCCGTACCGTGTTCGCCGCCGTCCTGGCGGCCGTCCTCGGCGCCGTGCTCCTGCCCGGCGCCGCCCGGGCGGCCACCGTCAACTACGTCGCCCTCGGCGACTCCTACTCCTCCGGGGTCGGCGCCGGCCCGTACGACCTGTCCACCTGCCTGCGCAGCCAGAAGTCGTACGCCCCGCTCTGGGCCGCCGCCCACTCGGTCACCAGCTTCAAGTTCCCGGCCTGCGGCGGCGCGGTCACCGCCGACGTGCTGAACAACCAGGTCGGCCAGCTCAGCAGCAGCACCACGCTGGTCACCATCACCATCGGCGGCAACGACGCCGGCTTCGCCGACGTGATGACCAGTTGCCGGTTCGGCAGCACGTCGAGCTGCGAGAGCGCGGTCAACGAGTCGAAGGCGTTCGCCACCGCGACGCTGCCCGCCCGGCTCGACGCCACGTACACCGCGATCCGCAACCGGGCCCCGAACGCCCGGCTGGTGGTGCTCGGCTACCCGCGGCTGTTCGAGACCGGCTCCTGCGGCCTGCTCGCCATGAGCAGCTACAAGCGCACCATCCTCAACCAGGCCGCCGACACGCTCAACGGCGTCATCTCCGGCCGGGTTGCCGCGGCCGGGGGCACGTTCGTTGACGCGCGGCCGTTCTTCGCCGGGCACGGCGTGTGCGCCGCCGACCCGTGGATCCGTGACGTCAGCGGCGTGATCGAGGCGTACCACCCGAACGCGAACGGCTACCGCTACGGCTACCTGGCCGCGCTGACCGCCGCCATCGGCTGACCGGCACGGCGAAGCCCCGCCCGGCACCGGCGCCGGGCGGGGCTTCCGTCCGCGTACCCCATGGGGTCAGCGGGCCGGGACCAGCTCCGGCGCCGGCGCCAGGTCCGGCACCGCCGGCCCGATCCGTCGCCGCGGCCACCGGCGGCGGCCGGAGGGTACGGCGAGCGCGGCCAGCGCCGCCGCCACCGAGATACCGGTGAGCAGCAGGAAGCCCGCCGTGAAACCGGCCTCCCGGGGCAGCCCGCTCGGCTGCGGATTCGCAGTGATCACGGCACTGGCGAGCGCCGCGCCGATCGCGCCGCCGATGGTACGGATGTTGGCGTTCATGCCGGTCGCCGCGCCGGTCTGCCCGGCCGGCACGTTCGCCACGATCAGGTTGGCCATCGAGGCGAACGCCAGCCCGATGCCGAGGCCGACCAGGCCACCGGCGACACCGACCTGCCAGCGGGTGTCGTGCGCGACGGTCAGCATGGCGGCGGCCGCGACGTTGAACACCGCGCCGGTGCTCAGCTGCGCCTTGGCGCTGAACCGGGACTGCAGCCGTCCGGACAGTAGGCCGGCCACGAACATGCCGACGAGCATCGGCAGCATCAGCAGCCCGGCCTGGGTGATGCTGGCGCCGAAGCCGTAGCCGGCGCTGGTCGGGATCTGCGCGAACTGCGGCAGGAAGGCGTAGACGGCGAACATCGAGGCGCCGTAGAGCAACCCGACGAGGTTCGTGGTCCAGACCGCCGGTAGGCGCATCATCCGCAGGTCGATCAGCGGGTTCGCAGCCCGGGCCTCGGTCGCCAGCCAGGCGACCGCGAGCACCGCGGCCAGCGCCAGCAGCCCGACCACCCGGCCGGAGCCCCAACCCCACGCGGCGCCCTTGCTGACCGGCAGCAGCAGCGCCACCAGCCAGCCGGACAGGAGTACGGCGCTGAGCCAGTTGATCCGGCCCGGGGTGCGTACCGGCGAGCGCGGCACGAACCGGTGCGCGGCGAGCGCGGTCAGGCCGACCACCACCAGCGGGATCCAGAACAGCCACCGGTAGCCCAGCGTGGCCACGATCGGCCCGGCCAGCACCACGCCCAGCCCGCCGCCGACTGCGACGACCGCGGAGATCGAGGCCACCGCCGAGCTGACCCGGGCGGCCGGGAACTCGTCGCGGATGATGCCGAACGACAGCGGGAAGACGGCGCCGCCGATGCCCTGCACCACGCGGGCGGCGATCAACACGCCGATGCTGGGGGCGACGGCCGCCAGCAGGCAGCCCAGCGCGAGCGCGGCGAGCGAGAAGACGAGCGTCTTCTCCTTGCCGACCATGTCGCCGACGCGGCCGATGATCGGCGTGAAGACGGACGCGGAGAGCAGGTACGCGGTGAGGACCCAGGTCACCGTGTTGGGCGAGGTGTGGAGGTCGTGCTGGATGGTGGGCAGCACCGGCGTGATCAGCGACTGGAGCATCGCGAAGAATCCGGTGCCGGCGGCCAGCACGAGGAAGGTGAGCCGGCGCGAGCCGCGCCGGGTTGAGTGGATCATGTGGGACGACTCCCCGTTCGGTACGAGACTGGTGGCCGCTCGCGCGGTCCTGCGGCGGTGGCGGCCGGAAGTCCGGAGTAAGCTATCCGGAGGGGTGGCTCCGGTCAGCAACCGGAGGCTTGCCTCCATTAACTTAGCGGAGGGTTGCCTCCGGTTGCAAGACGGAAGGGGTGACGCGCGTCATGACCGACGCCGACATGCCCGGTGAGGTCTTCTCCCGCCGCCCGAAACGGGCCGACGCCCGCCGCAACTACGACGCGC
This sequence comes from Micromonospora sp. D75, assembly GCF_018070405.1. Classification (NCBI taxonomy): domain Bacteria; kingdom Bacillati; phylum Actinomycetota; class Actinomycetes; order Micromonosporales; family Micromonosporaceae; genus Micromonospora; species Micromonospora sp. D75. The sequence continues at coordinate 4,739 of NZ_JAGPXV010000166.1, read as the reverse complement.
TCATCGCCGCCGCCCGTGAGGTCTTCGGCGAGCACGGCGCGGGCGCGTCGCTGGAGGAGATCGCCCGCCGGGCCGGCGTGGGCATCGGCACGCTCTACCGCAACTTCCCCCACCGGCGGGACCTGTTCGAGGCGGTCTACGTCGAGGAGGTGCGCGCGCTCAGCGCCTCCGCCGCCGACCTGGCCGACGAGCCGCCCTGGGACGCCCTGGTCGGCTGGCTGCACCGGTTCGTCGCCTACGTGGCCACCAAGCGGGCGCTGGCCGAGGAGCTGGTGCACGACTCCGAGGTGTTCCGCAGCTGCCGCACCGAGATCTACGCGACCGGCGAGCCGCTGCTGCGCCGCGCCCAGGAGGCCGGGGCCGCCCGGCCCGACGCCGGCTTCGACGACGTGATCCGGCTGATCAGCGGGCTGGCCGCGTACCAGTTCCCGGACCCGGCCCAGCGCGACCGCGTCCTGGCCATCGCGCTGGACGGCCTGCGCCCGCCGGCCCGTGTGACCTGATACGTCTCGTCGCCCGGCCGTCTGTCGACGTGACGCATCAAGGGCTGCTCGGCACGGGAGGAAGTGGCGGGCGCGGCCGTGCCCAGCCGACGAATCGAGCGAACAACACTTGTGGGCTGGGAGCCTCGTACGGGTTGAGGCGATGTAGCTCGTGGGCTGCGTCATAGAGCTGCCCACACAGGTGGATCGACAGGGCGACACGATCGTTCGCGTACTCGGCGAGCAGTGCGAGTCGAGCCTCCGCGCACGGCCACGGATAAGCGCAGCGTTTGCAGATCCAGAGTGGGCGCATAGGCAGATGCGCGCGAGCGCCCGTGCTCACCCCAGCCCTCGCAGCCGCGTGGCCGCGTAAGTGCGGCTGCTGCTGCTGGACATGCGCTCCCGAGTTGTTGATTCCAGTCGGTGCAGACCAGCCAAATACACGAAAAGTTCCCGCTTGGCGACTGCGGTGCCTCGGGCGTTCAACTCGTACGCCTCGATCCATGCCCAGCCGTCGTACGGCTGGCGATCCTCGATCTCCCGGATCACGCGAACGGTGATAGGGCGAAAGAACTGAACGCTTGCCCTGCGGTCGAGGCAGAGGAGGTCTCCCGCCTTGAGCGGGCTGTCATTCGCCGTTGCGTCGCGTCGACCCGCCCTCGGCCTGCTGTCGGGCATGAGTTTCCTCTCCTGCCAGGGGGGGCTGCGTCGGGCGGCTCGCCCGACATCCCTGGTCCTGTGGCCGCCGGACGTCCGAGCACCGGCTGTGCCGCCTGGAGGTCAGCTTGCCGAGAGCTATGGGATCAATACACAGCGTTGATGTATGGTGCCGAGACGTTCGGGACGTCCATGAGGGAGGAAGGATGAACCACGCGCTCCAGGTGGCGATGGCCGAAGCCGGTGAGACGGCGGAGAGCCTTGCAGCTCAGACCGGCGTGGATCCGAAGACGGCGGCCCGTTGGGTCTCTCCGGGACGTATTCCGCAGCCTCGGCGACGTGCCCAGGTGGCGGCGCTCCTCGGCCGGGACGTCGGGGATCTTTGGCCGGACGTCCTCAAGCGCCGTGAACCGCCGTGGCTGCGTGAGTGGGTCGACTGGGAGCGGGACGCCGTGTCGATCCGCTGGTTCGAGCACACATGGGTGCCCGGGCTGTTGCAGACCGAGGCATATGCACGCGCGACGCTGACCGGCGAGGCGCTGACCGCAGCGGAAATCGATGAGCTGGTCGCCTCGCGGCTCGAACGACAGGCGATCCTCCGTCGGGACCGGCCGCCTCTGGTCGTCGCGGTCATCTTCGAGGGCGTACTGCATCAGTCGGCCTACGGCGACCGGGAGCTGATGCGGGAGCAGCTTGAGCACCTGGTCCACTGCGCAGCCCTGCCCGGTGTGCAGATACACGTCGTGCCGAGGGACATCGGCATGTATCCGGGGCTCGGTGGCGGCTTCATCCTCGCCGAACTGCCCACCGGTGAACATGTCGCGCACGTCGACAGCCAGGCGTCCGCGCAGCTACTTAATGAGGCTGCGGCCGTTGCTACGCTCAGCCGTAGGTGGGAGCGCATCAGGGGCGAGGCCCTCTCCCGAACCCAGTCACTAGACCTGATCATGGAAGCGGCAGGATCATGGACATGACCGCTGCGCGATGGCGCAAGAGCACGAAGAGCGGCAACAACGGCGGCTCTTGTGTGGAGGTCGCCGACAACCTCGCGGGCGTCGTGCTGGTCCGGGACACCAAGGACCGGGCCGGCGCGACGCTGGCCTTCGCGCCGGCGGCCTGGCAGGGATTCGTCGACCTGGCCAAGGAGATCGGCGTCAGTGAGCGTCGATGACACCAGCACCGACGCTCGGTGAAGATCTCGATGCCGAACTGGCCCGGCGGGGGATGGCGGTCTCCGCCGAGGGCTGCGCTCGCGCGGGGAGGCAACGTGCTCAGGTGGAGCAGCAGTGGCCTCGCGGTCGTCGGGTCAAGCTGCGCGAACGCATGCGTCAAGCGGCACAGGAGATACCCTCCAGGATCTATGACTGAGCAGCGTGGCTCAGCTGATCCGCCGGACGACGGGATCGAGCGCTGCCGTCAGGAGGTCCGTCTCGCCGGTGTTCAGGTGCTGGACGCAAGCGGCGATGTTGTGCGCCGCATCGAGTTCCGACCAGTCGAGCAGGTAGCCGGCCGCGGCGCCGAGCTGGCGCAGGAAGGCGCGCAGGGTCCGTCCGTTGCCCTCCCGGAACGGATGGCAGACGTTCAGCTCCCCGTAGTAGTGGGCGAGCGACTCGACGAACGCCTCGCGCCTCAACCCGAGCAGGAAACCGTCCTCGGACAGTCCGGTGAGGACGGTACTCACCTGGTCGTCGATGAACCGCCAGTGGCAGAAACGGGCCCCGGGCTTGCTGATGTCGACCGTACGGGTCTGACCCGCCCACTTGTACAGGTCACCGAAGAGATGGCGGTGGAACGCCTGGAGGTGACCCAAACCGTAGTTGCCAGGGATGATGGTCCGAGCGGCCTGCACGTCCCGGATCGAGACGAGGCGGAACTCGGCGTCGCGTAGGGCGGCGGCATCCCTCAGGCCTAACTTGTTGGCCAGGCAATCCGTACCCGGCCAGCAGTACGGATCGGTCATCCGCGCAGGCGGGCGATCTCTTCGGCGATCAGGTCCTCAGCGCTCACCAGACCCGAGGCCACATCGCGAAGGCGCTCCTGCCACTCCTCGTCGAACTCCTCGCCCTCGATCGCGGCGTTCGCAGTGGCCAGGGCGACAGCCGTTTCTGTGCTCGCCATCTGCCTCGCGTAGTAGGTCCGCATCAGGTCGGTGTCGAGATGTTCGGAGGAACTGGCGGACTCGGGCAGTGCCCCCCGAGCGGCTCGCCACGGCAGCTCGTTGTGCGTCATGGTCGACAACTCGGCCGCCGAGAATTTTCCGTACTCGCGGGTGACCCAGCGGACACAGTCGAGCTGGGCGTCCGTGAGCCGGGAGGCATCCCCGAGCGGCCAATCCGACACGTAGAGCTGCTGGCGGTGCTGCCGGTAGAGCAGGGGAACGACAGGGCCTTCCCGCCAGGCCTCGATCGGCTCGGCGAACAGCGGTGCTCCGGTGCGGGCCAGGTGCCACCCCTGGCAGTAGTAGACGAGCTTCTCCAGCTTCATCGCCGTGACGCGGCCGACCTCGGCGAGCACCGCCGCGGCAACGTCGTGTGCGTTGGCCATCGGGGGACACCTCCTTCTTCGGCCCTGCTCAGAGCGTACCGATGATCCGCCTGGCCAGGCGACCCGCGGAGCTGTGTCGAATGGGACGTCCGCCGCATACCGGCACTGCCCGGCCGGCGGCGGCTCCCGCCCGGGAACCGCCGGCCGCTGCCGTCTCAGCGGTGCGCCTACTCGGCCGCCCTCACGGGCCGGTGATCGCGAACACGTACCCCGGCAACTGGATGTTGGCGAACAACGTCCCGACGACATGTCCGCGTTTCATGCATCGGAGGTAGGGCTCAAGATCGCGACCGCAGGATCGTCAGCCCTGCCCTTCCGGCAGCTGTTCTAGCCCGTCGGCGAGCAGGGCTCACGTCCTGAGCGCCCCTCGAACCAGGGTGTCGGAGCTACCGTCGTCGCCACCAGCGGAACAGCTCCGCCAAGGCTTTGATGATGCTTGGCCGGTCCTTCGGGTCAGCTCCCCGTAGGGCGAGGGCCGTGATGATGACCTTCCCCGCGACCGGGACGGCCACGGTGGCCGCGACGAGGACGGCGGCAAGCCACGGGTTTGCAGGAACGAGGGCAACGAGTCCCAAGGATCTGTCCTTACGCAAGTACCTGACGGGGCAGCCCTCTTCAAGCCAGGGGCGTGGCTATGGACCGTTTACGCTTTGTCCGCTTTGCAGGCGTCAGATTTATTTGCGTTTTAGGACGTCGTAGGCTTCGTAGGCTTTATCGTTTCTGCCGGGCAGCATACCCGACCGGTGCCACCGGCGCGACGAGCGGGGAAGGCCCCTCAGATTGTTGCAGAGGCGCTGGTGGGTGCGGGTGTTGGCGCAGGTTGAGCCGCTGAGTTAACGCCTTGCGATCCTCGCCCCGCGCGGCGTGAGGTTGCTGGCCACACCTGCCCGGATGACGCGAGACCTCGATGCGCTCGATGACCGAGGCGAGGCTGGTCCGCTTCCAGGTGTTGTCCTTGTCGGGCCACACCTTTCGCAGTCGGCACCGGACGGCAGGCGGGTGCGGCCCGGCAGCGCCGGCACCGGGTACGGCTCGTCGCCGCCGATCTCGTGGTTG
>NZ_JAGPXV010000165.1:0-9940 GCF_018070405.1 Micromonospora sp. D75 | reverse complement strand
GCCGTCTCACGCGGCTCGGCGGCGCAGTGCCGCCCGGACTCCGGCCACCGCGACGACCACCCCCAGCACCGTCATCAGCACCGCGCCGGGCGCCTTGGTGAACCGGGCCAGGTTGGTGCCGTCGGGCAGCGTGAGCAGCGAGACCGCCGCGCAGGGGGCCACGAACCACACCTCCCGGGCCAGCGGCACCGCCGCGACCGCGAGCAGCGTCAGCGGCCAGATCGCGTACCAGGGGTGGAAGACCGGTGCGAGCAGCACGGTGGCGGCGAGCGCCAGTCCCGCGCCGAGCAGCGCCACCCGGGGCCGGGCCACTGTCAGCCGGGCCACCCGCTGCCGGCTGTCGTTGAGCCGCCGCAGCGCCGTCCACGCCCGCCACCAGAGCGCGACGAGGGTCCCGGCCAGCAACGCCAGCGCGACCGTCCGGACCACCGGCACGGCCGAGGGCCGCTGCCCGGCCAGTTCGCCGGCGTAGTCGATGACGAACCCGATCGCGGTGGGCGGTGAGGTCCACTGCTGCGAGTCGCCGCTGTGGCCGAGTCCGCCGATCCAGCCCAGCCCGAGGCCGGTGGCGAGTGAGACGACGAGCAGCGTGCCGAGCACCGACGCGGCCAGTTGCCCGCCGTCGCGCAGCAGCGCCCGCCAGGTGTAGCGGCCGAGCACGGCGGCGAGCGCCGCGAACGGCAGCGCCACGACCGCCACCGCCTTCACCGCCACGGCCAGGCCGAGCAGCACCCCGGCGACCAGCAGCGCGCGCGGCTTGCCCGGCAGGCGGACCAGCACCAGCAGGCCGAGCAGGAGCAGGCCGAGCGCGAGCGCGTCGTTGTGCGCGCCCGCCACCAGGTGGATCCCGACCAGCGGGCAGGCGAGCACCAGCCAGGCGGCCCGGCGGGTGGGCACGCCGGCGGCCCGGACCAGGCCGGGCAGGCAGAGCGCGGCCAGCAGCACCCCGGCCACCGCTACCAGCCGCAGCGCCACGACGGTCCCGATCAGGCCGCCGCCCGCGAGGACGGCGAGCCCGGCCAGCAGCACGAAGAACGGCCCGTACGGCGCCGGGGTGTCCCGCCAGATCGGCGACACCGAGTCGGTCCACGGGCAGCCAGCCGCCGCGACCCCCACCCGGTACGGGCTGAGGCCCTGCGTCCACGTCCAGCCCTGGCAGGCGTACGAGTAGACGTCGCGGCTGCCGATCGGCGGCGCGGCGAGCAGCGGCAGCGACCAGAGCCCGGCGGTCACGTACGCCCACCGGCCGGACGGCGCGCCCCACCGCAGCGACCACCAGGCGCCGACCAGCAGCAGCGTCCCGGCCAGCCAGCAGCCGAGCGTCAGCGGCCCGTTCGGGGCCGCCCAGATCGCGGCGAGCGTGCTGCGCGGGGGCGGGCCGGGCAGCGCGCCGCCGAGCCACCCGGCGACGGTGAGCAGCACCGCCCCGGCGAGACCGGCGTAGCGGGCGACGGCGGCGGCGATCGGCCGGACCGGTCCGTCGACCTCGCTCACCGGCACACTCCTCAGTCCGCGGGAACCGGCTGCCGGCCCTTGCGAGCCGACCGTACCAACCAGACGACCACGCCGATCACGAACAGCGTCATCAGCGGCGCACCGGGCATCTTGCTGTACCGGGCCAGCCCGGTTCCGTCGGCGAGCACCAGGAACGACGACACCACGGTGACGATCGAGAACCAGAGCGTGCGGTGCGCGGTGGCGGCCAGCACCGCCAGCGGCCACAGCCAGTACCAGGGGTGGAACAGCGGGGACAGCGCGACGGTGGCGGTGAGCGCCAGCGCGGCGTGCCAGAACGGCTCACCGCGACGCAACGAGCGGAACCACAGCCAGATCAGCACCCCGACCAGCACGACCATGCCGATCGCCCGGGTCACCGGCAGCGCGTCGACGTGCACCCCGAACGGCGCCAGCAGATAGCCGACGGTCTGCCCCACCGCTGTCGGCGGCGACGTCCAGGCCACCACCAGGCTGCCCTGCTCCAGCCCGCTGATGAACCCCAGCCCCAGGCCGGAGACGAGCGTCACCCCGGCCAGCGCCACGAGCGATCCACCGACCACCCACCCGCCGTCGCGGACCAGCGACCTGATCCGGTACGCCCCGACGATGGCGGCGAGCGCGGCGAACGGCATCACGACCAGCGCGGTGACCTTGACGGCGGCTGCCAGTCCGAGCAGCGCCCCACCGGCGAGCAGCGGCCAGGGCCGCCCCGGCCGGGCCGCCACCACTGCCAGCCCGGCCACGAGCAGGCCGATCATCAGCGCGTCGTTGTGCGCGCCGGATATCAGGTGCACGGGCACCAGCGGGCTGGCCAGCGCCAGCCACAGCGCCCGCCGCGGCGGCACCCCGCAGCGGCGGGCCAGCACCGGCAGCGCCCACGCGGTGAGCGCCACCCCGGCCACGGCGAGCAGCCGGAACAGCGCGACCGCGCCGAGCAGCGACCCGGTCGCCTCCACCACCGCACCGGCGAGCAGCACGAACAGCGGCCCGTACGGCGCCGGGGTGTCCCGCCAGATGTAGGAGATGGTGTCCAGCCAGGGGCAGGGCAGCGCCGACACGCCCTGCTCGTAGGGGTTGATCCCGGCCGAGAAACTGGCGCCCTGGCAGGCGTACGCGTACACGTCCCGGCTGCCCAGCGGCGGCGCGACGAGCATCGGCAGCAGCCACAGCGCCACTGTGACCAGCACCCAGCGCGACGACGGCACCCGGTCCCGCAAAGACCACCACGCCCACGCCAGCAGCCCGGTGCCGACCAGCCACAACCCGATGATCAGCGGCCCGTTCGGGCCCTGCCAGATGCTGACCGGGGTGGGACGCAACTCGCCGTCGGGCAGGGCGCCGCCGAGGAACGCGGCCACGGCGAGCAGCACCGAACCCGCTAGGCCGATCCAACGCGAGAGGTGGTGAGGCACGCCCGACATGCTGCCAGTACGGTGGTTCGCGATCAGGAGGTGGGCATGCGGGGTGGTCGGGTGGTGGCGGTGTCCGCCGCGTTCGCGCTCGTCCTCGCCGTGCTCCACCTCACCCTGCCGGTCACCGGCTCGGACCTGTCCGCCCAGGTCGCCCGCGCCGACTTCTTCGCCGCGCATCCGTCCGCCCTGGTCGACCTGCGCTGGTACGGCGGCGTGCACCCGTGGGGCTACAGCCTCGTCTCGCCGCCGCTGATGGCGCTGCTCGGCGTACGCGTCACCGGCGCCCTGGCCCTGCTCGCCTCCGCCGCCGCGTTCGCCGCCCTGCTGGTGCGGACCCGGGTGCCCCGACCGCTGCTCGGCAGCCTGGTCGGCGTGGTCACGATCGCCGGCAACCTGGTCTCCGGCCGGGTCACGTACGCCCTCGGCGTCGCGTTCGGCCTGGCCGCGCTGCTCGCGCTCACCGTGCCCGCCCGACGTGGAGCCGCCGTCGACGCCTCCGGCACCGGTGCCGGTGCGGCCGGTGCCGCTGCTGGTCCGGCCGGCCCCGGCGCGCCGGCCTCCCCCGTCGGCATCTGGGCGGGCCGGAGCGTCTGGGCGGCCGTCGCCGCCGTTGTCGCCGCGCTGCTCGCCTCCGCGGCCAGCCCGGTGGCCGGGCTGTTCGTCGGGCTCGCCGGCGTCGCGCTGCTGCTGAGCCGCCGGTACGCCGACGGCCTGCTGCTCGCCGTACCCGCGGCCGGACCGCTCGCCGTGACCGGGCTGCTGTTCGGCGAGGGCGGCTGGATGAACATCAGCCGCACCGACACCGTGCACGCCGTGGTGACGAGCCTGCTGGTCGCGGCGCTCGTGACGTACCGGCCGGTGCGGGTGGGCGCGCTGCTGTCCGCGGCCGGGGTGCTGGCGTCGGCGTTGCTGCCCACCCCGGTCGGGCTGAACGCCACCCGCCTGGTGGTGATGTTCGCGCTGCCGCTGCTGGCCGCCGCGGCGACGCCACCGGCGAGGCTGGGCATCCCCCGGTTGCCCCGGACCGCCGGTGCGGCCGGGCTGGCCGCGCTGCTCGCTGTCGTCTGCTGGTGGCAGCCGCCGGTGGTCTCCGCCGACCTGCGCAGCGCCGACGATCCGACGGCCGACCCGGCGTACTTCGCGCCGCTGCGCGCGGAACTGGCCCGGCGCGGGCTCACCGGACGGGCGGAGGTGCCGCCGACCCGCAACTACTGGGAGGCGGCCCGGATGGGCGAGGTGCCACTGGCCCGGGGCTGGCTACGCCAGGCCGACATCGACCGCAATCCGCTGTTCTTCACCACGGTGCCCGGCGCGGACGGCACCGGCATTCCGCTGACCCCCGTCACCTACCGGGACTGGCTGGCCGACAACGCGGTGCAGTACGTGGCAGTGCCCGACGCCGAGTTCTCCTGGGTGGGGCGATCCGAGGCGGAGCTGGTGGAGACGGGCCTGCCGTACCTGACCGAGGTCTGGTCGGACCGGCACTGGAAGCTGTACGCGGTCGCCGACCCCACGCCGCTGGTCGGCGCGCCGGGTGAGCTGATCAGCCAGGACGGCGCCTCGATCACCTTCCGCGCCCCCGCCCCCGGCCCGATCCCGATCCGGGTCCGCCACACCCCCTGGCTCACCGCCTCCCACAACGCCACAGTCACCCGAGACGGCAAGTGGACCACAGTGACGGTCCCCCGAGCCGGCACCTACACCCTCACCAGCTGATCCACCCCCTCCCCCCGCCCTTGATCACCGTCGATCTTGCGGTTGCGGCCCATCGAGAGCCGCATATGCCCCTTTCGTCGGGGCCGCAAGTGCAAGATCAACGCCCAGGGGAGGTGGGACGGGAGGGCTAGAGGGGGGACTCCAGGATCCGCTGGACGACTGTGCGGGAGTGGCGGCCGGTGCGCAGGTACTCGTCGAGGAACTCGCCCTGGTCCTCGCGCCCCAGCAGCCGCACCACCCCGGCCAGCTCCACCCCGTGCCGGGGCAACTGGTCCCCCGCCCGGCCGCGTACCAGCATCAGCGCGTCGCGCACCTCGGCGGCGAGCGTCCAGCCGGCAGCCAGCTCGGCGGCGTCGGTGGCGTCGAGCAGGCCGGCGTCGCGGGCTGCGGTCAGGGCGTCGAGCGTACGGGTGCCGCGCAGCTCGGGGATCCGGCCGGCGTACCGGAGCTGGAGCAGCTGCACGGCCCACTCGACGTCGGCGAGCCCGCCCCGGCCCAGCTTGGTGTGGGTGGCCGGGTCGGCGCCCCGGGGCAGCCGCTCGGTTTCCACCCGCGCCTTGATCCGGCGGATCTCGATGACCTGCTCGCGGGTCAGCCCGTCGGCCGGGTAGCGCACCGGCTCGATCATCGCCTCGAACTCGGCGCCCAGGTCGGCGTCGCCGCAGACGAACCGGGCCCGCAGCAGCGCCTGCGCCTCCCACACCCGCGACCAGCGCGCGTAGTACTGCGCGTACGCGGCGAGGCTGCGTACCAGCGGGCCCTGCCGGCCCTCGGGGCGCAGGTCGGCGTCCACACCGAGCGGCGGGTCGGGGGCGGGCGCGGACAGCAGCCGGCGCAACTCCTCGGCGATGGCCTGCGCCGCCGCGCTCGCGGTGCTCTCGTCCACTCCGGGCGGCGGGTCGTAGACGAACAGCACGTCGGCGTCGGAGAGGTAGTTGGACTCGTACCCCCCGAGCCGGCCCATGCCGATCACCGCGAAGCGCAGGCCGGGCGGTCCGGGGTGGACGGTACGGGCGGCGCGCAGCGCGGCGGCCAGCGTGGCGTCGGCGACGTGGGACAGCGCGGTACCCACCGCCGTCACGTCGACCACCGTGGGCCGCCGCTCGCCGCCGCCGACCGGGCGCGGGGTGAGCGGCGCGAGTGAGCCGGCGCGGCTGAGCACGTCGGCGGCGGCGATGCGGACCAGTTCCCGGCGGCGCAGCGCACGGACCGCCCGGATCGCCTCGACCGGGTCGTCGTGCCGGGCAGCGGCCGCGGCGAACCCGTCGACGAGCGTCTCGCGCGGGCGCGGGGTCAGTTCGCTGTCCTCGGCGAGCAGCCGCAGCGCCTCCGGCTCGCGGGACAGCATGTCGGCCGCGTACCGGGACGAGGAGAGCACCCGGGCCAGGCGGCGCGCCACCGGGCCGGAGTCGCGCAGCAGGCGCAGGTACCACGGTGTGCTGCCGAGCTTGTCGGACACCTGCCGGTAGTTGAGCAGGCCGCGGTCCGGCTCGGGGGCGTCGGCGAACTCGTCCAGCAGCACCGGCAGCAGCGTGCGCTGGATCGCGGCGGTACGGCTGACCCCGCCGGTGAGCGCCTGCAGGTGCCGCAGCGCGCCGGCCGGGTCGGCGAAGCCGAGCACCTCCAGCCGGTGCCGGGCCGCCTCGGGCGTGAGCCGCAGCCCTTCGGCCGGGACCCGGGCCACGGATTCCAGCAGCGGCCGGTAGAGCAGTTTGGCGTGCAGCCGGCGTACCTCGGCGGCGTGGGTGACCCACTCGGCGCGGAACTCCTCGACGGCGCTGCGGCCCGGCGTGGCCGCGTAGCCGAGCGCGGCGGCGAGCCAGCGCAGCGCGGCCGGTTCGGTCGGCACGGTGTGGGTGCGGCGCAGGGCCTGGAGCTGGAGCCGGTGCTCGACGGCGCGCAGGAAGCGGTAGCCGCGCAGCAGCGCCTCCCCGTCGGCGCGGCCCACGTAGCCGCCGGCCACGAGCGCGCGCAGCGCCGGCACGGTGCCCGGCACCCGCAGCGACTCGTCGCCCCGGCCGTGTACGAGCTGGAGCAGCTGGACGGCGAACTCGATGTCGCGCAGCCCGCCCGGACCGCGCTTGATCTCGCGTTCCAGCTCCTTCGGCGGCACGTTGTCGAGGATCTTGCGGCGCATGGACCGGACGTCCTCGACCGCCTCGGGGCGTTCGGCGGCGGTCCAGACGAGCGGGGCGAGCGCCTCGATCCACTCCCGGGCCAGCTCCAGGTCACCGGCGGCCGGGCGGGCCTTGAGCAGCGCCTGGAACTCCCAGGTGCGGGCCCAGCGCTTGTAGTAGGCGAGGTGGCTGGCGAGCGTGCGGACCAGCGGGCCCCGGTTGCCCTCGGGGCGCAGCGCCGCGTCGACCGGCCAGGCCACCAGTCCGCAGATCTGGATCAGCCGGGTGGCGATCTGGGTGGCGGCGGGCAGGTCGTCGTCGGTGGCGGAGACGAAGATGACGTCGACGTCGGAGACGTAGTTCAGCTCGTCGCCGCCGCACTTGCCCATCGCCACCACTGCCAGGCGAGGGCGCGGCGTGCCCTCGGGCAGCTCGTCGGCGGCGATGTCGTAGGCGGCGGCCAGCGTGGCGTCGGCCAGCCCGGACAGCGCCGCCATGGTCTGCTCCAGGCCGCGCCCGCCGGTCAGGTCGGCCGCCGCGATCCGCAACAGCGCGAGACGGTACGCCTGCCGCAGCAGCGGGACCGCGCCGGTCATGGTGGTGAGCCGGGCGGCCACGCTCAGGTCGAGCCGCCCGTCCGCGGTGGGGGCGAGCCCGTCCGGCTCGGTGGCCAGCACCGCCCACTGCCCCGGGTTGGCGACCAGGTGGTCGCCGAGCGCGGAGGAGGCGCCGAGCACCGCGATCAGGCGGCGGCGCAGCCCGGGGTCGGCGGCCAGCGCGTCGCGTACGGCCACCTCGTCGCCGGAGCGCCGCTCGGACTCGACCAGCCGGTGCAGCTGACGCAGCGCCAGATCGGGGTCGGCGGCGCGGGACAGCGCGGCGAGCAGTTCGGCGGCGCGTTCGTCGGCCGGCTCCTGCGTCTCGGGCCGCCACAGGTCGAGCCCGTCCGGGCCGAGCAGGTCGGCGGCGCGCGTGGCGCCGTCCCCCTCGGCGAATCCGTAGCGGGCCAGGCGCCCGCGGGCCGGCCGGGTCACCGTCAGGCCCCGAGCAGCGGCAGGCTGCGGCGCGGGTTGTCGTCGCCGAGTTCGCCGAGCGCGAGCGCGGCGAACCGGATCGCGAACGGCTGCCACGCCTCCTCGACGTCGGCCATCACCCGGTCGCAGGCGGCCACCACCAGTTCCGGGTCGTAGTCCAGCTCGGCCAGCACCGCCGAGTCGCGGGACCACTCGGCGATCATCGCGGTGTCGCACTCGATGTGGAACTGCAGGCCCCAGGCCCGGTCACCGAGGCGGAACGCCTGGTGCGGGTAGCGGGTGGACGCGGCCAGCAGCGTCGCGCCGTGCGGCAGCTCGGTGATCTCGTCGGCGTGCCACTGGAGCACGTCGGGCATCAGCGGCACGTACCGGAACAGCGGATCCTCCTCGGCGGCGTCGCGCCGGCCCACCAGCGCCGGGCCGATCTCCGGCCCGGACGGGCTGCGCTCGACCAGGCCGGCGTGCGCGGTGGCGAGCAGTTGCGCGCCGAGGCAGATCGCGAGCGTGGGCACCCGCTGGCGGACCGCCTTGCGCAGCAGCCCCTCCAGCGCCGGGAACCAGGGCGCGCCGGGGGCGCCGTCGGACCCCGGGTACGCCTGCTGGTCGCCGCCGAGCACCACCAGCGCGGCGTATCCCTCCAGGTCGGCGGGGAGCGCGTCACCGGCGTGCGGACGCAGCACGCGCAGTTCCAGGCCCCCTTCGGTGAGCCACTCCCCCAGGCGGCGGAGGTCGTCGGTCGGGTCGTTCTCGATCACCAGCGCGGTCGCCACGACGTCGAGGCTAACCGGTGCGGCCGACAGGGCACGGTCCGGCAGGCCCTAGGCTCGCGATCGTGCCCGACGACTGCCTGCGCCCACCGGCCCTGCGTCCCGGCGACGCGGTGATGCTGGTGTCCCCGTCCGGACCGACCCGTCCCGAGCGGGTGGCCCGTGGCATCGAACTGCTCACCGGCTGGGGGCTGCGTCCGGTGCCCGCGCCGAACGCGTACGCCCGGCGCGGTTACCTGGCCGGCGACGACGCGCTGCGGGCCGCGGACCTGAACGCGGCGTTCGCCGACCCGGAGATCCGTGGGGTGATCTGCACGCGGGGCGGCTACGGCGCGCAGCGGGTGGTGGACCTGATCGACATGGCGGCGGTACGCCGGGACCCGAAGGTGGTGGCCGGGTTCTCCGACATCACCGCGTTGCAGTTCGCGCTCTGGCGGGGCGCCCGCCTGGCCGGGGTGCACGGGCCGGGGGCGGCGTGGCGGGACGAGCGCACGCCGCTCCGCTCGGCGGAGTCGCTGCACGCCGCGCTGACTAGCGCCGAGCCGGTGACGGTGGCGGCGGTCGAGGCGGAGGAGACGTACCCGGTGCGGGTGCCCGGCCGGGCCGAGGGCCGGCTGATCGGCGGCAACCTGTGCCTGATCACCGCGTCGATCGGCACGCCGGACATGCCGGACCTGACCGGTGCGATCCTGCTGGTCGAGGAGGTGCAGGAGCCGCCGTACAAGATCGACCGGATGCTCACCCACCTGCGTCGCTGCGGCGCGCTGGACGGCATCGCCGGGGTGGCGGTGGGCCAGTTCACCGAGTGCGCGGACGGCTGGGACACCACTGTCGTGGACGTGCTCACCGACCGCCTGGGCGACCTGGGCGTACCGGTGCTCGGCGGCCTGCCCATCGGCCACGGCCCCGCCCAGCTCACCGTCCCGGTCGGTACCCCCGCGGTCCTGGACGCCACCACCGGCACCCTGACGGTGACCGCCGCCGTCCGCTGAAGCCGAGCCCTGGCGATCATGAAGTTAGCGGCAGTTCAGAGATCCACAACTGCCGCCAACCTCATGATCGACGCGGCGCGGGCGGGGTGAGGTGGGCTACCGCGCCGATCTCCAGGGCTGCCCAGACCGCGCCGTCGGGGGTGACCGTGAGGCCATGGGGTTCCGAGGCCGGCGTGGGCAGGGTGTGGGCGGTGATGTGGCCCTCGGGGTCGATGTGGCCGATGCGGTTGGCGCCCCACTCCGTGAACCAGCAGCCGCCGGCCGGGTCGGCGACGATCGCGTGCGGGCGCGCCGCGCGGTCCGGCAGCGGGAACTCGTCGATCCGCCCGTCCGGCGTGATCCGGCCGACCTGCCCGGCGGCGATCTCGACGAACCAGAGCGCGCCGACGACACCCCGGGTGTGGC
>NZ_JAGPXV010000164.1:0-9961 GCF_018070405.1 Micromonospora sp. D75 | reverse complement strand
CCACGGAGGTGCCCGCCGAGGCGCAGCTGCACCCGTCCGACGTGCGGCCGGCCGGCACCACGCCGTGGAACGACTCCGGCCTCGACGAGGAGATCCAGCTGGACAAGATGCTGGAGGTCTGCCGGCAGGAGCAGGGCCTGCGGACGGAGTGGGTGAAGTCCCGCTACTCGCGGTCGGTGACCCTCCTGCGGAAGCGGCCGGGCGCCGGTGACCAGTCGGCCCCGCAGGCGGTGGTCCTGCAGGATGTGCACCGGCTGGCGCCGCGGGACGGCGAGCGGCTCTTCGACGAGCTGCCCGCGCTGCTCGCGCCCTGCCGCACGTGGCGGTTCACCGGCCCGGTGGAGTTGAAGGGCAAGCGGGTCCAGGCGGAGGTCGTCCACTCCTGGCAGACGGTCGACAGCGGCTTCGCCGGCGACGAGTCGGTGCTCGTGCGGCACGCCGTCGGGCAGGGCCGGCGGCTGGACACCGGGGCGCGGCTCGGTGACGGGACCCCGCCGAAGGAGCAGGTGGTGGTGCGGGTCGGTGACCTCGTCACGGTGCTGAGCACCGGACCGGGCGGCGACGAGGTGACACTGCGGGACCTGGCCCGGGTCGCGGCCGAGCGGCTGTGCCGCGCCACGAACCCGGGCTGCTGACGCCGGTGCCCCCGCTACCGAGGCGGCGGGGGCACCCGACGTACTACAGCGGGATGTTGCCGTGCTTCTTCGGCGGCAGCGTCTCGCGCTTGGTCCGCAGCACCCGCAGCGCCCGCACGATCTGGGTACGCGTCTCGTGCGGCGGGATCACGCCGTCCACGTAGCCGCGCTCGGCGGCGATGTACGGGTTGGCGAGCGTGTCCTCGTACTCGGCGATCTTCTCGGCCCGGACCGCGGCCGGGTCCTCGGCGTTCGCCAGCTCCGAGCGGTAGAGGATGTTCACCGCGCCCTGCGCGCCCATCACCGCGATCTGTGCGGTCGGCCAGGCGAAGTTCAGGTCGGCGCCGAGGTGCTTGGAGCCCATCACGTCGTACGCGCCGCCGTACGCCTTGCGGGTGATGACTGTGACCTTCGGGACGGTGGCCTCGGCGTACGCGTAGATGAGCTTCGCGCCGCGCCGGATGATGCCGTCCCACTCCTGGCCGGTGCCGGGCAGGAAGCCGGGCACGTCCACGAAGGTGAGCACCGGGATGTTGAACGCGTCGCAGGTGCGTACGAACCGGGCCGCCTTCTCCGACGCGGCGATGTCGAGCGTGCCGGCGAACTGCATCGGCTGGTTCGCCACCACGCCCACCGGGCGCCCCTCGACGCGACCGAAACCGACCACCATGTTCTGCGCGTACAGCGGCTGCACCTCGAGGAACTCGCCGTCGTCGAGCACGTGCTCGATGACCCGGTGCATGTCGTACGGCTGGTTGGCCGAGTCCGGGATCAGCGTGTCCAGCTCCCGGTCCTCATCCGTGACGTCGAGGATCGCGGGCGCGTCGAACACCGGCGGCTCGTCCAGGTTGTTCGACGGCAGGTACGACAGCAGCGCCTTGACGTACTCGATCGCGTCCTCCTCGTCGGTGCCGAGGTAGTGCGCGTTGCCGCTGCGGGTGTTGTGGGTACGGGCGCCGCCCAGCTCCTCCATGCCGACGTCCTCGCCGGTGACCGTCTTGATCACGTCGGGGCCGGTGATGAACATGTGCGAGGTCTGGTCGACCATGACGGTGAAGTCGGTGACCGCCGGGGAGTAGACGGCGCCGCCCGCGCACGGGCCCATGATCAGCGAGATCTGCGGGATGACGCCGCTGGCCCGCACGTTGCGGAAGAAGATCTCGCCGTAGAGCCCGAGGGACGTGACGCCCTCCTGGATCCGCGCGCCGCCGGAGTCGTTGATGCCGACGACCGGGCACCCGATCTTCATGGCGAGGTCCATCAGCTTGACGATCTTCTCGCCGAAGACCTCGCCGAGGGAGCCGCCGAAGACGGTGAAGTCCTGCGAGAAGACGCAGACCTGCCGGCCGTCCACGGTGCCGTAGCCGGTCACCACGCCGTCCCCGTACGGGCGGGTTTTCTCCAGCCCGAAGTTGGTCGAGCGGTGCCGGGCGAACTCGTCCAGCTCGACGAACGATCCCTCGTCGAGGAGCATCTCGATCCGCTCGCGGGCGGTCTTCTTGCCCCGCGCGTGCTGCTTCTCGACCGCGCGTGCCGACCCGGCGTGCACCGCCTCGTCGAGCCGTCGCTCCAGGTCCGCCAGCTTGCCGGCGGTCGTGTGGATGTTGAACCCGGTCTCGGTAGTCACCCGTGGAATATAACGATGGTTCAGGTGTCTGAGGCTGTGCAGTACGCCTCATCCGGGCCGTAGGCTGGCGTGATGCCCGGCTCGCCGTACACGGATCTGGACCGACCGCCGCTCTCCGCGGCCCGGCTGCGGCGCGCGCTGGTCGCGCCGAACGGGCCCTGGCGACGCTTGGAGTTGCTGGCCGAGACCGGCTCGACGAACGCCGACACGGTGGCCGCGGCGCGGGGCGGCGAGCCGGAGGGCCTGGTGGTGGTCGCCGAGCGGCAGACCTCCGGCCGGGGCCGTCGGGGCCGTGTCTGGCAGTCGCCGCCGCGCGCCGGTCTCGCCACGAGCGTGCTGCTGCGGCCCGGCGAGGCGGTCCCCGAGCGCGGCTGGGCGCCGGTGCCGGTCACCGGGTACGGGTGGCTGCCGCTGCTCGCCGGTGTCGCGCTGGTCGAGGCGGTACGCCTGCTGGCCGAGCTGGACGCGCGGCTGAAGTGGCCCAACGACCTGCTGGTGGACGGCGCGAAGTGCGCCGGCGTGCTGGCCGAGGCGGTGCCGGGGGAGAACGACAGGCCGCCCGCGATCGTGGTCGGTGTGGGGCTGAACGTGACGCTGCGCGCCGACGAGCTGCCGGAGAACCCGACCGGGCTGCCCGCCACCTCGCTCCAGCTCGCCGGCGCCACCGCCACCGACCGGGACCCGCTGCTGCGGGCGCTGCTGCGCTCGCTCGCCGACTGGTACGAGCGCTGGCGTGACGCCGGAGGTGATGCGGAGGCCAGTGGGCTGCGCGAGGCGTACCTGGCCGGGTGCGCCACCATCGGTCGCCAGGTTCGGGTGTTGCTGCCCGACGGCAGCGAGGCGCACGGCACCGCGACCGGGGTGGACGCCGACGGGCAGCTCCTGGTGGAGACGAATGCCGAGACGCTGCGGCTGGCCGCGGGAGACGTGCTGCACCTGCGGTGAAAGGAAGGGCCCCCTCTTAACGCCTCCGGTAGAGGAAGGGCCCCCTCTTAACAACCACGGGCAGCCGCCCGCGCGGCCGATGCCGACGGGATGCGCCGACCGGTTACGGTCAGCGCGTCCTGTTCTGCGAGGAGGTTCCCCCGTGGCGTTCCCCGAAGACGTGCTCACCGAGGACGAGCACGTCGTGTTGCACCTGCACCCGCACTGGAAGGCCCTGATCCGGCCGGTCTTGGTGCTCGTGCTCGCCGTCGCGGCGGTCGTCGCCGGCTGGATTCTGCTGCCCGACGGCAGCGGCGGCACCATCGCGCTCTACGCCCTCGCGGTGGTCGCCCTGGCGCTGGTGCTGTGGCTGGCTCTGTGGCCGTTCCTGGTCTGGCGCACCACGCACTACCTGTTCACAAACGAGCGCGTGCTGCTCCAGCAGGGGGTGCTGTCGCGCAACCGGCGGGACCTGCCGTTGACCCGGATCAACGACCACGCCATGAACCAGCGCTTCGTGGAGCGGCTGCTCGGCTGCGGCACGCTGACCATCGAGTCGGCGGGTGAGCGCGGCCAGTCGGTGCTGCACGACGTGCCGGGCGTGGACCGGGTGCAGACGAAGCTGTACGAGCTGGTCGAGGCGCACCACGACAAGCACAGCCTGGGCGACGACGAGATGCGCGAGATCCTCGCCGACATGGCCGAGGGCAAGTCCCTGCGCGACCAGCCCTGACCGCGCCGCCGACCGAAGAGGGCCGGCACCCCCGGAAGCGGAGGTGCCGGCCCTCTTCGTCGGTCAGCGGCGCGCGCGGCGGGGCTGGAGTTCGGCGGCGAATTCGGCGTCCAGGTCGGCGCCGAGCGCGCCCCCGAGCCCGGCGTCAGCAGGTGCCGGACGGCCCCGGGGCGGCGCGTAGTCGGGTCGCCCGGCGCCCGGGGGAGGTTCCTCCTCCTCCAGCTCGCTCACCGACTCGGCCAGCTCGGCCACCGGGTCCATCTCGGCGACGTTGTCCCACTCGTCACGCGGCACCGAGTGCCAGGTCTCCTCGGCGTGCTTGGGCACCGGCTGGAAGACGAACGTGCGGTAGGACCAGAAGCGGAACAGCGTCGCCAGCAGGACACCGATGGTCTTGGCGACGTTCAGCGCCAGCAGTCCGTGTACGCCGAGGCCGTACTTGGCCAGGGCCAGGACGCCGAGTTCGATGACCAGGCCGGCGCCGTTGAAAAGGAAGAACAGGACGTATTCCCGCCGGAGTGCCGATTTCGGCCGATCCCGGTACGTCCAGTGACGATTCATCAGATACGACGTGATCGTGGCGACAATCGTCGCGATCACGGTCGCTTTCAGCTGACCGTCGCGGAAAACCGTGAGTGCCAGGGCATTGAACACCGCGTAATTGATGACGGTGTTGATGCCGCCGACGATGCCGAATTTGAGCGCCTCGTGGATGAACTTCTGCCAGCGCTCGGGCAGCAGACGGACTCCAGGCATGCGGAACACCTTAGGCAGTGGGCTGGGCCGGCTCGGCCCGGCGGGTCGGGATGGGCGGTTCGTCACGCCCCGGACTCTCGGTCGTGGCTCGTTGCCGGAACGGGTGGTGTTCCCGCGTCGACGAAGACGAACCGTCGGTACGACCAGAACCGGAAGAGCGTCCCGAGGCCGGTGCCGACGATGAAGCTGGCGATGTTGTCGGCCAGTGGGGTCTGGAACACCGCCGGCCAGACCGCGCCCAGCCCGTAGTGGCTGACCGCGAGACTTGCCACCGCGATACCGAGACCGACCGCGTTGAAGAAGAAGAACAGCGCGTACTCCCGGGCCGGGTTGGAGCGCTGCCGGTGCCGCCAGGTCCAGAACCGGTTGCCGAGGAACGCGACGGTCGCCGCGATCACCGTGGAGATGGTCTTCGCGGCGAGCGGCGGCATGTCCCGGCCGCTGGACAGGAAGTTGAAGAGGACGAAGTCGACCACGAAGGCGAAGCCGCCGACGGTGGCGAACTTGCTCAACTCGTGGATCAGGTGACCGAAACGGTCGAGTAGTGCTCCGATCGGACCCCGACGGGTCTGCGGAGCCCCCGGTTGGTCCCCGGTCATCGTCGCGGCCACCCGCCGAGAGTACCGGTTGTGGGGTACACGGGCGGACCGCAACGGCGAGTCGGCCACGACGGCTTCGTCGTGGCCCTCGCGGCCGGGCCGCCCGGGTCGGGGATCTGTCGCCCGTTCTCGATGTCCGTGAGCAGAGGGTAACCCGCTGTGTGAATCTGTGGAGCCCATCACGGAATCGTCTTTCACGACATGTTCGTACGCTTCCCCGCGATCGGGCGTCGCGGTCACTCCGGGGACGGAGCGGGCCGTCGAAGGTTCACCGCAGGATTTGCGTGAAACTGCGCGCGAAAGCGGGTATCAGATCGTGAAGCCGCAGCGTGGCCGTACCTTGTGCAGTTCTTCACAACCAGTCCCACTGACTGGCGAGGCAGTCCGGTTTACGCTGAGCCCAATCCCAGGTTTCCACGAGGCGGCGTACTTGCCCGCCAGAACTCGTGCACCCCATAGATCGGTCAGCGTCGACCACAAGGAGAAGTGACATGGTTGCTCCGGCTGCTGTTCGGGGTATCGATCAGGCCCCGACGTCCCACCCCAAGCTGCTGGCCTGGGTACGTGAGGTCGCGGAACTGACCACCCCCGACCGCGTGGTCTGGGTGGACGGGTCTGATGAGGAGTGGCGCCGCCTCACCGACGAGCTCGTCTCAAACGGCACCCTCATCCGGCTGAATCCCGAGAAGAAGCCCAACTCGTTCTACGCGCGTACCGACCCCACGGACGTCGCCCGGGTGGAGGAGCGCACCTTCATCTGCTCCGTCGACGAGGCGGACGCCGGCCCCACCAACAACTGGATGGCGCCGGCCGAGATGAAGCGGACGATGACGGAGCTGTACCGCGGCAGCATGCGCGGGCGCACCATGTACGTCATCCCGTTCTGCATGGGTCCGATCGAGGCCGAGAACCCCATGTTCGGCGTCGAGATCACCGACAGTCCGTACGTGGTCGCCTCCATGCGGATCATGACCCGGATGGGGTCGGCGATCCTGGAGGCGATGGGCGACGACGCCGACTTCGTGCACGCGCTGCACTCGATCGGCGCGCCGCTCGCCCCGGGTCAGCAGGACGTGGCCTGGCCGTGCAACGAGACGAAGTACATCTCGCACTTCCCGGAGACCCGGGAGATCTGGTCCTTCGGCTCCGGCTACGGCGGCAACTCGCTGCTGGGCAAGAAGTGCTACTCGCTGCGTATCGCCAGCGTGATGGGGCGCGACGAGGGCTGGCTGGCCGAGCACATGCTGATCCTCAAGATCACCTCGCCGGAGGGCAAGGTCTACCACATCGCCGGCGCCTTCCCGTCCGCCTGTGGCAAGACCAACCTCGCCATGCTGGAGCCGACCATCCCGGGCTGGAAGGTCGAGACCATCGGCGACGACATCGCCTGGATGCGGTTCGGCCAGGACGGCCGCCTCTACGCGATCAACCCGGAGTACGGCCTGTTCGGTGTCGCCCCCGGCACCGACTGGAAGACCAACGCCAACGCCATGCGGACGCTGGACCGCGGCAACTCCATCTTCACCAACGTGGCGCTGACCGACGACGGCGACATCTGGTGGGAGGGCATGGGTGAGCCGCCGGCGCACCTGATCGACTGGAAGGGCAACGACTGGACGCCGGAGAGCGAGAACCTCTCCTCGCACGCGAACAGCCGCTTCTGCACCCCGATCACCCAGTGCCCGATCCTGGCCGACGACTACTACGACCCGAACGGCGTGCCGATCGACGCGATCCTGTTCGGCGGCCGTCGGCGGGACACCATCCCGCTGGTCACCGAGGCCCGCGACTGGGTGCACGGCGTCTACATGGGCGCCACGCTCTCCTCGGAGACCACCGCCGCCGCCTCCGGCGCGGTCGGCGTGGTGCGTCGTGACCCGATGGCCATGCTGCCGTTCATCGGTTACAACGCCGGCGACTACTTCCGGCACTGGATCGAGATGGGCAAGGGCGCGGACGGCGACGAGGCCAAGCTGCCCAAGATCTACTACGTCAACTGGTTCCGCAAGGACGCCGAGGGCAACTTCCTCTGGCCGGGCTTCGGCGAGAACTCCCGCGTGCTCAAGTGGGTCATCGAGCGGTTGGAGGGCCGGGCCGAGGCGGTGGAGACGCCGATCGGCATGGTCCCGGCGCAGGACGCGCTCGACGTCGAGGGTCTGGACATGACCCCGGAGGACGTCCGGATCGCGCTGAAGGTCGACGCGGACGAGTGGCGCAACGAGCTGCCGCTGGTCACCGAGTGGTTCGAGAAGTTCGGGGACAAGCTCCCCGGCGTGCTCTGGGCCGAGCTGGACGCGCTGCGCGCCCGCCTCGACGCGGAGCCGCAGAAGTAACAGGTGTGCCTGTTGCCCGCGCCGGGCAACATCGGATGCCATGAGGACGGCCGCTGAACCTGTCGAGGTCCGGCGGCCGTCCGCCGTCCGGGCGCTGACCACGCTGCTCGCCGTGACCGCGGCGGCCACCGTCGTGGTCGAGCTGCTCAACTACTGGTACGCCCCGGAGCAGGAGTTCGGTCTGGCCGTACGCACCGGCTGGGCGATGCTCCGATCGCTCGGCTTCCTGCTGCTGATCGGGCAGGTGAACAAGGGCCGGGTGGGCGCCCGGCCGTTCGGGCTGATCCTGGCGGTGACCACGATCTTCGCGGTCGGGCGGCTGATCGTGCCCCGGCAGGGGGTGCCCGCGCTGCCCGGCCTGATCGGATTCGCCGTGCTCACCGCGCTCTGCGTCGCCGTGGTGGTGCTGCTCTACCGTTCCGAGGCGATCCGCGCGCACCTGGTCCGGCACCGCAAGGGCCTGGTCGTCGAGGGCGGGACGATCGCCTGGCGGGAGATGACGCCGAAGCGTCCGCAGGCGAACGGCTGGCTGCTCACCGCCCGGGTCGCGGCGTTCACCTACAGCCCGCTGATGCTCGTGCCGGCGCTGGTGGCGACCGGCGCCGTGCTGGACGGGCGGCTCGCCGCCGTACCGGCATTGATCTTCTGGTTCGGCGCCGGCATCGCGGTCAGCTACGCCGTCCTGTTCTGCACCGCGTTCCTGCTGCGCGACAAGGCGTGGGCGCGGAAGGGCCTGGTGGCCGTCACCCTCGGCGTCCTCGCGATCGACCTGCCCCTGTGCTGGTGGCTGCTCGGCGCCGACGGCCTGATCCGCGACGGCGCCCCCCTGGTCACGGCGGCAGCCCTCTGCGTCTGGTCGCTGTACCGGGCCACCCGGTCCCGTTGATGCCCGGGGTGGGGGCCGGCGGGGGAGGATGAGGGGGTGTGGGACGTCGTGGTGGTGGGGGCGGGGCCGGCGGGAGCGGCCGCCGCGCTCGGCGCACGACGGGCCGGGGCGGCGCGGGTGCTGCTGCTGGACCGGTCCGACTTCCCCCGCGACAAGGCGTGCGGGGACGGCATCGCCGCGCACGCGCTGGACGTCCTCGACGAGCTGGGCGTGACCGGGGCCGTCGACGGCTACCCGCCCCTGCCCGCGCTGCGCCTGGTCGCACCCGGTGGCGGCACCGTCGCCCGGCCGCTGCCCCGGCCCGCGTACACGGTGCCCCGCCAGGTGTTCGACGCACGCCTGGTGGCGGCGGCGGTGGCGGCCGGCGCGGAGTTGCGGCGGCACACCGTACGCCGGGTGGAGATCGCTCCCGACCGGGTGGTGCTCGACGGTGAGCTGTCCGCGCGGGCGCTGGTCGGCGCGGACGGCGCCGGTTCGGTGGTCCGGCGCGCGCTCGGGCACCCGGTCAACCCGGACCGGCACCTGGCGCTCGCCATCCGGGGCTACGCGCCGGCCCCGCCCGGGCCGCCCGAACAGCTCATCGTCACCTCGGCGGCGCGCTGGCCCGCGTACGCCTGGGTCTTTCCGATCGGTGACGGTCGCGCGAACGTCGGGTACGGGGAGGTGCTGCGCGGCGAGCCGCTCAGCCGCGCGCACCTGCTGGACCGGATGGCCGCGCTGCTGCCCGGAGTCGACCCGGCCACGGTGACCGGCCTGCGCGCGCACCACCTGCCGCTGTCCACCCACCGGCCGGCGCCCGGGCGGGGCCGGGTGGTGCTGGCCGGGGACGCGCTGTCGCTGATCAACCCGTTCACCGGCGAGGGCATCTTCTACGCGCTGCGCTCGGGGGCGCTGGCCGGCGCGGCGGCGACCGGCAGTCCGGCCGAGGCCGCCCGGGGGTACGCCGCCGCGCTGCGCGCCCGGCTCGGCACCCACCTGCGGCACAGCTCGGCGGCGGCCTGGCTGGCGCGTCGGCGCTGGGTGGTCGACGCGGTGGTCGGCGCGGCCGGGCGCGACGAGCGGGTCTACCGCACCGTGGTGGAGCTGGGGCTCGGCGACGGGCGGCTGGACGCCCGCACGCTCGCGGCGATCGCCGCTGAGGTGCCGCGACCGCGCCGGACCGGCTCGCCGTCGGCTGATACGCCACCGAGACACTGATCTTTCTCACGGGTCGCTACCCTGCAAGGTGATGACTCTGCGGAAACTCCTCTACTCCGTGTACGAGCGCCGGCTGACGGCGAAGCTCGCGGGCAAGCCCGTACCCGCGCATGTCGGCGTGATGTGCGACGGCAACCGCAGATGGGCCCGGGAGATGGGCTTCGTCGACCCGAACGACGGCCACCGGATGGGCGCCGAGCGGATCAAGGAGCTGCTCCGCTGGTGCGACGCGGCCGGTGTCGGGCACGTAACGCTGGGGCTGCTATCCACC
>NZ_JAGPXV010000163.1:0-10001 GCF_018070405.1 Micromonospora sp. D75 | reverse complement strand
GCGCGCCGCAGCGGGCCTGGCTGGACCTGCGCGGCACCACGTACCTCCAGGTGCCCATGCCGGCCGAGCCGGCCTTCCGCGCCGCGCCCTGACGTCTGCGCGGGGCCGTGCCCCGCTGTCTGCGCCGCGGCTGGACCGCGCCGGCCGCGCCGGCGCAGCCGCCCGACGAGCTGCCCGACGGTCACCGGCACCACGGACAGGACGAGCTGACCGTTGCGCCCGTCGACGGTGGCCGCGACCGCGTACAGCCGGGCGCCGTGCCGCAGCAGGCGGGGCCGCCCGGCGGCGAGCCGGGGCGCGCGCACCGCGGCCCCGCCGCGCCCGTGGCCGCCGTCCACCTCGGCGCGTACCGGATGCCGCCGGCCGCCCGCGCGGCTCGCGGCCAGGAGCCGGTCGAGGGGGAACTCCGTGCGGACCGTGCGGCCGGTCGGGTCGCCGGCGTCGACCCGGGTGGCGCCCACGACCGCACCGGCCAGCAGCCGCACCGGTCCCGCCTCCGCGGCGAACCGGGGGTACGGGCTGCGCGCGGTCACCGTGAGCGTGTCCCCGTCGGCCCAGCTCACGTCGACGGCGTCCAGCCGCGCCAGCCAGCCGGCGCGTACGTCGGTGACGTCCGTCCAGCCGGCCGGGGCGCCCGGATAGCCCGCGTGCCACCGGTCCCCGGCGAACACCGTCGCCGGCACCCCCCGGCCGGTGTCCTGCTCGATGACCGCCAGCAGCTCGTCGACCCCGCCCGCGGTCACCGCGCCCAGCCGCAGCCGGGCCTCGATGCCGAGCCGGTCCCGCACGCCGTCCGTGACGTGCTGCCGCACCAGCCGGGCGACGCTGCTGTGCACCAGTTCCTGCGTGGCCCGGTCCAGGTGCCGGAAGTCGTCGCCGACCAGGTTCGCCAGCTCCAGCCCGACGTGGCGGCACAGCACCGCGTCCCGGCGCGGTCCCGCGGGGATCAGGCCGGCGACGAACGCGAACAGCCGCTCCACGCTGACCAGGCGCTGCTCGACCCGGCTGTGGTAGGTGATGTTGCGGGCGTCCAGGCGGCGCACCGCGTGGTAGTAGTCGTAGTCGCCCAGCACCGAGATCCGCCGGGCGTGGTAGCAGGCGGCGAGCGTGAACGGCTGGTCGCTGAGGACCGGCATGTCCTCCGGGAAGCGCAGCCCCAGCCGGTCGACCACCTCGCGCCGGAACAGCTTCGTGTTCGCCAGCGACCAGGGCAGCGCCGAGTCGAACAGGCTCACGTCGACCGCGTTGCCGTCGGCGAACACGTCGGAGAAGACGTGCCGGCCGTTGACGCCCACCACCCTGCCGAGCACCACGTCCGAGCCGTACCGGTCGGCGGCGGCGACCAGGCGTTCGAGGGCCTCCGGGCCGAGCCGGTCGTCGGAACCGAGGAAGAACACGTACCGGCCGGTGGCCAGGTCCAGTCCCCGGTTGCACGGCGCGGCCGGGCCACCGGAGTTGGGCTGGTGCGCCACCCGTACGGTGCCCGGGTACCGCGCGGCGTACCGGTCCAGCAGGCGGCCGCTGCCGTCGGTGGACCCGTCGTCCACCGCCACGATCTCCATCCGGTCCGGACCGATCGTCTGCCGCAGCAGCGAGTCGAGGCACTGCCGCAGGTAGCGCAGCGTGTTGTAGACCGGTACGACGACACTCACGTCGGGGCGGTTCGTCGCCTCCTCGGCTGTCACTGCTGCTCCTTCACGGTCGCCCGGACGGTCCGGCGCGACCCAGCGTGGTGGAGCGACCCGTCCGGGTGACGACGCCGGCGTGACGACGAGGTGACCGGACGGCAGCCGTTGGATACGCGCGGAAGGGCCCGACCCCCTGTGGTGGGGGTCGGGCCCTTCCGGTGTGCGTGCTGCCTGTTCTTGCTCTGCAGCCATGGGTGCGGCGGTGTTGGTCTTAGCTGGTGCTGTAGCCGCGGGTGGCGATCCAGTCGGCGAGGTTGTCGATGCTCATCCGGTAGGTGGCGGTGTTCGGGTCGGCGCTGTCGGCGATGGTGACGGTCTTGCCGTCGTCGCGGTAGCCGATGACGCTGATGTAGTGGCCGCCTTCGAAGGAGTGGGTGGTGCCGTCGGTGTCGGTGGCGGTGCCGGCGATGTTGGCGACCACGGCCCGGCCGGCGTCGACGGTCTTGACGACGTCGGCGCGCAGCTTGTCGGTCTGCTTGTCGTCGGCCTTGGGGGTGCTGATCTCGACCGACTTGTAGGCGTCCTTGGCGCCGGTCTCCTTGTTCAGTACCGGGGTGATGTCGTTGATGGAGTTGGTGCCGGCTTCGGTGGTGCCCATCTCCTCGGCCATGGCGTGTACGTCGATGTTCTTGCCCTGCACGCTCAGCGCGTTGCGGGCGGCGGCGGGGCCGCAGAAGTAGAAGTTGGGCTGGGCCTCGTAGCGCACGTCCAGCTCACGCTCACCATGACCGCTCTTGCGGTCGGCGACGATGGCGGCCTTCTCGGCCGGGGCGGCGTGGGCGGCGATGGCGGGGCCGGCGATGCCACCGGCGGTGGCGACGACACCGGCAGCGGTCAGAACGGTCTTGCGCAGCAGAGTGGTAGCCATGATGGTTGCCTCCCTGAAGTGGGGGATACGCGGCGGGGGTGCCGCGGAGGGGAAAAGTCTTGGGGGGTGCCCGTGGAGGGGCTGGCACGCGGGCGACCCGGAAGGGGCCTGCTCGTCGCGGCTCGGGGGATGTAACGACCTGCGGGCCGGGGATGATTCCCGCCGACCGTGGCTGCCAGCCGGGGGGTGACCGGTGGCGTGGGTCTGGGGATGTAACCACGAAGGGACCGGGGCCATTCCCGGGGACGGCGGCGTGCCCGTCGCTCGGGGATGTAACGACGTCCGGGCCGGGCCGATTCCCTGACCTGGCGATCCGCGCGGGGGTGCCGGGCGGCTAATGTTCGGCGCTCGTCCCGGTGTCCCGGGGTCAGCCATGTACAACGCCCCGCGCCCGCCACCGATTCCACCCTGACGGTGGCACCGACCACAGCCCCGCAACACAGCGAAACCGGACACCGACCGCCAAACGACCCGGCCCGCACATCGCCGACGGGTCCGCTAGCTCAAGAGCCCTCAAGATCCACCATGCGTGCGCGATCTTGCACTTATTGCCCCGGCAAACCTCGCAAAACAGGCAAGCCTTGGGCGGTAACTGCAAGATCGCGTGGGCGTGGGCGTGGGCGTGGGCGTGGGCGTGGGCGTGGGCGCGTCCGAAGGGTGGATTGGCGGTCTTGCCGATCGGGACGAGACCTCGTGCTGGGCGAGATCTTGGAACGAAACGGCCCCTATGGGGGCGCGTTCCTTCCAAGATCTCTTGTGGTCCTGAGAGGTGGAACAGTGCTCCCGGTGAGTAGGACAGCGGGTGGCGGAGCTGACCCGGGTGGGGCGGAGTGGGGGCGGTGGCCGAGAGTGGGACGGTGCGATATCTGCGCAGCGACGGCCGCGTCGCCATCCGCCGCCCCCGCCCCGCCGACGAGGCGGAGTTCGTCGCCGCCGCCCGGCGCAGCCGTGATCTGCACCATCCGTGGCTGTCCGCGCCGGACGACACGCAGCTGTACGCGGCGTACCTACGCAAGATCCGGCGGCGGGACAGTTCCGGGTTCCTGTTCTGCGACCGGGAGAGCGGTGAGATCGCCGGGTACGCGAACATCAGCGGCATCGTGCGGGGCGCGCTGCGTGGCGGCTACCTCGGATACGCGGCGTTCCGCCCGTACGCCGGGACCGGGCACGCCTCGGCCGGGGTGCGGCTGGTGATCGGGTACGCGTTCGGGCCGCTGGGGCTGCACCGGCTGGAGGCGAACATCCAACCCGGCAACGAGCCGTCGAAGCGGCTGGCGCGTCGGCTCGGCTTCCGGCTGGAGGGCTTCTCCCCGGACTACCTGTTCATCGACGGCGCGTGGCGCGACCACGAACGCTGGGCGATCACCGCCTGACGCCCGAGCCGCGCCGCCGCCGAACCGAGCAGCCCCAGCTGCCCGGCTTCGGGAAGGCGACCGGGCTGTGGTGCCTGGCCCGGTCCACCGCCCGCACACCGAGGAACACGTTGTCCTTGGACAGGTCGACGGTCACCTCGGTGACGTCGCCGACCGGCAGCACCCCGCGGCGGAGGCGGTACATCCTCGCGTCGATCGCGAGGAATGTCCATATAGCCGCTGATGGATGGATCTTGGGTACGTTTGTCGCAGGTCTGCCCGGGAACGGCAGCAGGCATGACGAAACCACGTGTGGTGATCGTGGGGGCCGGGTTCGCCGGGTACCACGCGGCCAAGACGTTGCGCCGACTGGCCCGCGACCGGGCCGAGATCGTCCTGCTGAACACGACCGACTACTTCCTCTACCTGCCGCTGCTGCCCGAGGTGGCGGCCGGCGTGGTGGAGCCGACCCGGATCGCGGTGCCGCTCGCCGGCACGCTCGACGGCGTCCGCGTGGTGGTCGGCGAGGCGGACCGGGTCGACCTGCAGAACCGGTGGGTCGGCTACCGCTCGATCGAGGGCGACCACGGTCAGCTCGCGTACGACCGGCTCGTGCTCAGCGTCGGCAGCGTCAACAAGCTGCTGCCGATCCCCGGCGTGACCGAGTACGCCCACGGCTTCCGCGGCCTGCCCGAGGCGCTGTACCTGCACGACCACGTGGTCCGGCAGATCGAGCTGGCCGAGCTGACCGACGACCCGGCCGAGCAGCGGGCCCGCGCCACGTTCGTGGTGGTCGGCGCCGGCTACACCGGCACCGAGGTGGCCGCGCACGGGCAGCTGTTCACCGACCGGCTGATGGCCCAGCGCCCGCACCTGAAGGTCCGGCCGCGCTGGATGCTGCTCGACCTCGCGCCCCGGGTGCTGCCCGAACTGGACCGGCGGATGTCGGTCACCGCCGACCGGGTGCTGCGCAAGCGCGGCGTGGACGTGCGGATGAACACATCGGTCGCCGAGGCCACCCCGGACGGGGTGATGCTCACCGACGGCGAGTACGTCCCGACGTGCAGCCTCGTCTGGTGCGTCGGCGTACGCCCCGACCCGTTCGTGGCCGAGCTGGGGCTGCGCACCGAGAAGGGCCGGCTGGTGGTCGACGAGTTCCTCAACGTCCCCGGCTTCCCGGAGGTGTTCGCCTGCGGCGACGCCGCCGCCGTGCCCGATCCGACCCGCCCCGGGCAGGTGTGCGCGATGACCGCGCAGCACGCCCAGCGGCAGGGCAAGCTGGCCGCGCACAACATCGCCGCCTCCTACGGGCAGGGCGTGCGCAAGTCGTACAAGCACCACGACCTGGGCTGGGTGGTGGACCTGGGCGGCAAGGACGCGGCGGCGAACCCGCTGAAGGTCCCGCTGGCCGGGCTGCCGGCCAAGGCCGTCACCCGCGGCTACCACCTGCTCGCCATGCCCGGTAACCGGCCCCGGGTCGCCGCGGACTGGGCGCTCGACGCGACTCTGCCCCGCCCCGCCGTGCAACTGGGCCTGGTCCCGGCGAACGCGGTGCCGCTGGAGAGCGAGTCACCGGAGCTGGCCCGGCGGCGCTGAGCGCCGCGCACCCGCCGGCCGGCCCTCACCCGCCGGCCGGCGGCCGCTGCGCCGGCTCACCGTCGGCCGGCTCCGGCAGGGCCTGCCGCCCGGCCGGCACGAACTCGCGCAGCAGCACCTGCGCGATGCCGGCCGCCGGGATCGCCAGCAGCGCGCCGACCAGGCCGCCCAGCTCCACCGCCAGCAGCAGGCTGACCAGCACCGTCAACGGGTTGAGCCGCACCGCGCGGGCCATGATGACCGGCTGCAGCAGATGGTTCTCCACCTGCTGGTAGACCACGAAGAAGACGAGCACCACGATGCCGGCGGTGGGGGAGTGCACGAATCCCGCCCCGGCCGCGGCGATCGCCCCGAGCGTGGCGCCGACCAGCGGGATCAGGTCCACCACGGCGACCGTCAGCGCGATCACCGCGGCGAACGGCACGCCGAGCAGGAACAGCACGACGAACGTCAGGCCGCCGCAGATCACGCTGATCAGCACGTTGCCGCTGAGGTAGCCGGTGACGATCCGGGACGAGTCACGGCCGATGCGCCGCAGCCGCCGCGCCGGGCCGTCGCCGACCAGCCGCAGCGTCGCGGCGACGATCTTCGGCGCTTCCAGCACCATCAGGTACGCCAGCACCACCACCGTGACCAGCGCGGTCACCGCCTGGGCCACGCTGCGGACCACCCCGACCGTCGGATCGCCGAGCCGCGAGCCGAACCGGCGCAGCTGGCCCGGCTCGGCGTACCGGAGCAGGTGGAAGCGGTCCAGCAGCCGCCCGACCGGTCCCCGCCCGGCCTGGGCCTCGCGCACCAGCTCCGGCAGCCGGTCGGCGAAGCGGGCCACCTCGTCCACCAGCGGCACCAGGATCAGCGCGCCGACCGCGGCGAACAGCGCGAACGCGGCCAGGAACACCAGCAGCGTGGCCAGCGCGCGGCGGCGTACGCGCCGCTGCAGGCGGTCCACGAGCGGTTTCAGCGCGACCGCGAAGAACACCGCCACCAGACCCCACACCAGCACCCGCCGGGTCGCCCAGACCAGCGCCAGCCCGACCACCGTGGCGAGGACCAGCCCGATCACGACAAGCGTCCGGCGCGCGGTGGACCGGTCGTCGGCGGTGCTCATCCGGCGCGGCTACCCGCCGCGCGGGCCGGAAAACCGGCTCAGCCCAGGTCGGCGTCGGTGACCGGGAGGGCGCCGGCGGCGAACGCGTCGAGCGTCGCGTCGTGCAGCACGGTTCCGGGCACCGGATCGGCGGCGGCCCGGGCGGCGAGCCGGCGCGCCGGCAGCCGTCCCGGCGTGGGCGATGCGGCCAGCACCACGTTGCCGTACCGCCGTCCGCGCAGCATCCGCCGGTCGGCCACCAGGCAGACGTCGGCGAACACCGCCCGCAGCGTGGCCACCTGCCCCCGGGTGTGCGCCAGCGGCGGCAGGTCGGTGAGGTTGATCAGATAGATGCCGTCCGGGCGCAGCACGCGGGCCACCTGCGCCGCGAACTCGACCGCCGCCACCTGCGGGGGCATCCGGGCCGCCCGGTACACGTCGGCCACCACCACGTCGTACGCCATGGACGGCGCCTCGGTGACCGCCTCCCGGGCGTCACCGATCGCGACCACCACCTCCGGCGGCAGCGGCGGCAGCTTCCGCCGGACCAGGTCGACCACGCCCGGGTCCCGCTCGATCACCCGCTGCGCGGAACCGGGCCGGGTGCGCGCGAGCCAGCGCGGCAGTGTGAGCGCGCCCCCGCCCAGGTGCAGCGCCGTCAGCGCCGCCCCCCGCGGGGCGGCCAGGTCGATCGCGGCGGCGATCCGCCGCACGTACTCGAAGTGCAGGTACCGGGCGTCGGCCACGTCCACGTACGACTGCTCGACCCCGTCGGCCAGCAGCGTGCGCCCGGACGGGCGGGCCGGGTCCACCACGATCTCCAGGGTCTCGGTGTCGTCGTGATCCACGGCGGCACACGGTACCGCCCGGCCACGGGTGGCCCCGGCCCGCGGGGGACCGGGACCGTTCCGCCGCCGGGTCAGCCGGCCGCCATCCCGGCGCCGGCCTCGTCGACTGCCGCGTCCACCCGGTGCGCGAGGTCGACGTCCGCCGCGGTCACGCCGTCGACCTGCTGTGTGCGGACCGTCAGCACGGCGTTGTCCGGGTCCGGCCGCCCGATCTGCGGCGCGCGCCCGGCCTCGGCCTTGAGCTGGTCCAGCCGGTCGAGCACCCGGTCCAGGTTGCCGCCGGGCAACTCGATCGTGCGCACCAGCGACCGCCGGTCGCTGGACCAGTAGGGCAGCGCCGCGAGCGCGTCACGCAGCTCCGGCTCGGTCAGTGGCGCGGTGGCCGAGGACGCGCCCACCAGGCCGCCGCCGAAGTCGGTCGGCCCGAGCAGGTCACGCAACTCGTCGGGTACGCGCAGCGACTCGACCAGCTCCGCGTCGGCCTCATTGAGCGCGGCGAGCGTCGCCTCGGCCTGGTAGCGCGCCTGCTCCGGGGTGAGGCGGCTGTAGCGGCCGACCTCGGCCAGGAACCCGGGCAGGTCGCGGCGGGGTTCCATGCCATACACCGGCACCACGTCGTGCAGGGTCAGCGGCACCGCCTCCAGCAGTCGCTCCCGTGCCGCCTCGTCCAGCGCCTGGGCCAGGGCCAGCACGGTGCCCTCCGCGGCGACCTTGGCCGTGGTGAAGTCCACCCCCGCGCGCCGGCTCACGTCGTCGACGAGATCCCGGTAGCTCATCGAGACCCCGGGTGACGGCGTCGGGTCCGGCAGCGGGCGCTGCTGCTCCGCGACGGCGACCGGCGGCGGCGCGGGACCGCCGCGCGTGGTGTCCGGCTTGTGCCGTCCGGCCGGCGGCGGGCCGGACCGGTCGTGCCGGTCCAGCGAGGTGACCTGCTTGGACGCGCTCAGGCTGGCGCCGGTCTGGCTCGGCCGCAGCCCTCGCTCGCGGGCCTCGCGGGCGAGAGCCCGGCGGCGCTGGTTGTCGCCCTCCATCTGCTTGCGCATCGTCGCACCTCGTTCCTGGTCGGTTGCGCTTGCGCCGACCGCGTTCCCGGCGCTGCCGGGAAGCTAACGGGAGGCCCGCCCGGCGGAGGCTTCACTCGCTGCGGGTGAGGAGCGCTCACCCCGGCGGGCGGCAGGATCGGATGGACCGGACAACTTCCGACGCACGCGGAAGGGCAGGTCGACATGAAACGGATCGTGGAGATCGTCCCCGCCCGTCCCGGGTGGTACGCCCGCTGGCGGATCGGCCCGGACGTCACCCGCTGCTACCCGGTGACCCTCTGGGCGCTGCTGGAGCACCACGACGGCACCGGGCGTGAGGTGATCGGCGTCGACTGCGTCGGGCAGTGGCCGGGCGCGGACGACGACGGTGCTACCGGAGACTTCGTCCGTTACCTGTTCCAGACGCCCGATTCCGGCGCGCCGGAGGACGCCGAGGCCCCGATCGTGGGAGAGCCGCACACCACCGGCCCGCGCCGGCAGGCCGCGCCCGCCGCCTGAGCCATCCTCCCGGTCCCCGGCCCCTGGTCCCAGGGCCGGGGGCCACCCCTTCCCGGCAACGGCGTGCCGCGCGGTCAGCCCACCTCGCGGGCGCCGCCGGTCACGTCGCGGGGCGGGGCGGCCAGCAGCTCGGCCAGGCCGGTGCGGTCCAGCAGATGCCGTACCTGCGGATTGGTGTTGCGCAGCCGGACCGCGCCGGTGCCGGAGCGGTGGATCACCACGAGCGCGCTCAGCCCGGACGAGTCGCAGAGGACCACGCCGCCGAAGTCGAGCTCCACCTCCTGGCAGCCGTCGCGGCGAAGCCGCGCAACGGCCTCGACCAGTTCCGGGGCGGTGTCGTAGTCCAGCTCACCGGCCAGCCGCACCCGGACGGCGCCGGCGTCGAGCCGGTCCACCTCGATGGTCAGCATCTGGGAGGGCACGCTCCCATGTTCCCAGCCGGACCCCGGCGGGAAACCCCCGGGGTCACGCGGAGGCGGCCGAACCCGTGGCGGACGGCCCGGTCCGGTCATCGACCGGCGCACGGTCGAGCAGGCCGGTGACGCCGGTCAGGTCGAGAATGGTCTCCAGGAACCGCGGGACCGCGCGCAGCTCGATCCGGGTGCCGACCTGCTGCCCCTCCCGCCAGGCGTGCACGATCACGGACAGGCCGGTGCTGTCCAGGAACAGCAGGTCGGCGAAGTCGAGCACGAGCGTCGCGGGACGCCCGGCGAGCAGCCGGTCGACCTCCGCGCGCAGCGGCGCCGCGGTGGCGTAGGCCAGGTCGCCGCCGACGCCGATCACCGGGACGGCAGGGTCGGAACGATCCACGGAGATGCTCAGCGGGGTCGCCTCGGACCTTCTGCGTTGAGGAACCACCATCACGCCTTTCCGCACGCTGCCGGTCGGGCAGGGATGCCTGGATCGTAACAACAGCGGCACCGCCCCGCTGGGCGCGCGCGGGCCGCCCCAGCAGCGTCGGCTGGGTGGCGGTACCGGCATACCGGCGTAGTGTGGGGCGAAGAGATGTGGCCACAGGCGC
>NZ_JAGPXV010000162.1:0-10060 GCF_018070405.1 Micromonospora sp. D75 | reverse complement strand
GTTCACCGCCGACCAGACCGGCGCGGCCTGCGCCAGCGCCAGCAGCCCGAGCGCCGGCACCAGCGCCCAGGCGGTACAGATCGCGGCCGGGTACCGCAGCGGGAGGCTGAACAGGGCCAGCCCGGCCAGCACGCCGCCGAGCGCGACGACGCCGAACAGCTCTCCGGGCGTGGCCGCCAGCACGGCGGCGCCGGGCCACGCGCCGGACGCCAGACGCCCGCCCTCACGCACGCCGACGGCGAGCAGCGCGGCGACCGGCAGCAGCCCGACGGCCACTGCGGCCAGCCACCGGACGGTGTCCCGGCGGCGGAACGCCAGCACGACCCAGCCGTGCGCGGCGAGCAGCAGCAACGCCACCGGCTGGCACAGACCGAGCAGCAGCACCGCGCCCGCGTAGGGCACGAGCCGCCGCGGGCGCGGCCGGTCGAGCGCGGACGCCAGCAGCCAGGTGGCGAGCACGGCGGCGAACACCGCCAGGGCGTACGGCTGTGCCTGCTGCGCGTACCGGATCGAGGTCGGCAGCGCCGCGAAGATCAGGCCGGCCAGCAGGCCGGCGGCGGGCGTGGCGATCCGGGTGGCGACCGCGCCGACGAGCGCCGCGGCCCCGACCATGGCCAGCAGCGACGGTACGCGCAGCGCGAGGTCCGTCGCGCCGAACAGCTCCGCCCAGCCGCGCAGGAGCAGGTGGTACGGCCCGAGCGCGATGTCGTCGCCGGTGAGCCCGATCCCCTGCCAGGGCGACGTCGCCGCCCGGCGGGCCGCCGACTCCCCGGCGCTCGGACCCGCTGTCGCGATCCGGGTCGCGCCGAGCGCGCCGGTCAGGACCGCGGGCAGCAGCCACGCCGCGATCCGCCACCGGGTCACGGCGGCGGTCGCGGCGCGGGCGGTGGAGCGGCGCGGACGGTCCTCGCCCCAGGGGTCCTCGACCGCGGCGTCCCCGATCCGGGGCAGGACCATGGTGTCCGCGTCCATCATCGTGACTCACGCATCCCTGTGGGTGCCGGCGACCGGGATCCAGCCGGGGCTGGATGACATCCTGGAGCCTACTGAGCCAAAATCGACATAACGCCAATATGGGTTGAAAGGGTCCGCCGTCCGCCCCGTGGACGACCGGCGGACCCCGTTCAGCGGAGGTCGGTGGTCGTCCAGCGGGGCGAGGCGGCGGTGATCTCGACGGTGTCGCCGGTCAGCGTGGTCCGCGCCTGGACGTCGCGCCGGGCGCTCGTACCCACCCAGACGTCGACCTCCCCGGGCTCCACCACGCGGGTGAGCGTGCGGTCGGTGAAGGCCAGCCGCGTGGTCGGCACGCTCAGCTCGACGGTGACCGAGGCCCCCGGCTCCAGACGCACCCGCCGGTAGCCGAGCAGCTGCGCCACCGGCCGGGTCACCGAGGCGACCAGGTCCCGGCCGTAGAGCTGCACCACGTCGTCACCGGCGACCGCGCCGGTGTTCGTGACCCGCACCGACACCCGCAGCGCCCCGTCGGCCGGCACCTCGGCCGGCACGGTCAGGTCGGTGTACGCGAACGTGGTGTAGGACAGCCCGTGACCGAACGGCGCCACCGGCGTCGCCGGCAGGTTGGTGCCGTTCGTGCCCGCCCCCAGCTCCGGGTGCAGGTACGAGTACGGCTGCGCGCCGGCCGAGCCGGGCAGGGTGACCGGCAGCCGGCCGGACGGGTTGACCCGCCCGGAGAGCACACCCGCGATCGCCCCGGCGCCCTCCTCGCCCGGGAAGAACGTCTGCAGCACCGCCGCGCACCGGGTCAGCGCCCAGCCCAGCGCGTACGGCCGGCCGGTCAGCAGCACCAGGACGACCGGGGTGCCGGTGTCCAGCACCGCCTCGACGAGCTGGCGCTGCACGCCGGGCAGCTCCAGGTCGTCCCGGTCGCAGCCCTCCCCGACCGTGCCGCGGCCGAACAGGCTGGCGTGGTCGCCGACCACGAGGACCGCCACGTCGGCGGCGGACGCGACGGCGACCGCCTCGTCGAAGCCGGACCGGTCCGCCGAGTCCACCTCGCAGCCGGCCGCGCAGGTGACCCGGTCGGCGCCGAACTCGGCGCGCACCGCCTCCAGGACGGTCGGCACCTCGAAGCCGGTCTCCACGCCCGGGTGATGGGCCAGCACGTGGTTGAGGAAGGAATAGCAGCCGAACAACGCGCCCTGCCGGTCGGCGTTCGGGCCGACCACCGCCACCCGGCGGCCCGCCGGCAGCGGGAGCACGCCCTCGTTGGCGACCAGGACGATCGACTCCTCGGCGAGCCGGCGCGCGATCGACCGGTGCTCCGGCGAGTCGAGGTCCACGGCACCCGGCGGCTCGTCGGCGAACGTGGCGTCGAGCAGCCCGAGTTCCTGCTTCTGGCGCAGCACGCGCAACACCGCCCGGTCGACCAGCGCCTCGTCGACAGTGCCGGCCCGCACCGACTCGGTCAGCGTCAGGAAGGCGTCGCCGGTGGGCAACTCGATGTCCAGGCCCGCGGCCAGCGCCTGCGCCGCCGCGTCCGCGTGGTCGGCCGCGACGTGGTGCAGCAGGTTGAGGAAGGCGACGCCGTAGTAGTCGGCCACCACTGTGCCGTCGAACCCCCACCGGTCCCGCAGCAGGTCGGTGAGCATGGTCGGGTCGGCGGCGACCGGCACGCCGTCGATCTCGGCGTACGAGTGCATGACGCTGCGCGCGTCGCCGTCGCGGATCGCCATCTCGAACGGCGGCAGCAGCACGTCGGCGAGTTCCCGGGGACCGGCGTGCACCGGGCCGAAGTTGCGCCCGGCCCGCGAGGCGGAGTAGCCGGCGAAGTGCTTCAGCGTCGCGAGCACGCCCTGCGACTGCAGTCCCCGCACGTACGAGGTGCCGATGGTGCCCACGAG
Organism: Micromonospora sp. D75; assembly: GCF_018070405.1. Classification (NCBI taxonomy): domain Bacteria; kingdom Bacillati; phylum Actinomycetota; class Actinomycetes; order Micromonosporales; family Micromonosporaceae; genus Micromonospora; species Micromonospora sp. D75. The sequence goes on along the minus strand of NZ_JAGPXV010000162.1, from coordinate 7,199 downwards.
GTACGGATCCTCGGCGATGCACTCGTCGACCCGGCCCCAGCGCGGGTCCCGGATCACGTCCAGCACCGGGGACAGTCCCTGGTGGATGCCGAGCGCGCGCATCGAGGCCCCGATCGCCGCCGCCATCTCGGTGACCAGCTCGGGGTCGAACGCGGCGCCCCAGGCAAGCGGCGTCGGGAAGGTGGCCGCCTTCCAGGCCGACAGGCCGGTCAGGCACTCCTCGTGCACGATGGCCGGGATGCCCAGCCGGGTACCGGTCACCAGGTCCCGCTGGAACTTCCACAGCCAGGCCGCGCGGGCCGCGGAATCGACCGGGCGGGTGCCGTAGGGGCGGGTGAGGTGACCCAGCCCGTGCCGGGCGAAGTCTTCGAGCCGGCCGCTGTCGGCGAACTCGCCCTGCAGGGGCGCGACCGCCTCACCGTCCTCCTTCTCCCAGAACCCGACGAGCTGCGCGATCTTCTCCTCGGTCGTCATGCGAGCGAGCAGTTCCCGTACGCGCGTCTCGGCGTCGTGCCCGTCCGACCGGTCGTGGTCCGAATCTGCCTGGGCCGGTACCGGCCCGTCCACCACCGCGTGGACCCCTGTCATGGTGTGCCTTTCCATTGGTTGTGCTGGTGCTGCTGCCGCTCAGCCCTTGACCGCGCCCTGGAGCCCGCCCACGATCTGCTTCTCCGCGAGGGTGAAGAACAGCAGCGCCGGCAGCATCGCCAGTGAGGTGAAGGCGAGGACGCCCGCGGTGTCGGTGGTGTACTGGCTGGAGAAGTTCTGCACGCCCAGCGGCAGGGTGTGCAGGTTGACGTCCCCGAGGACGAGCAGCGGCAGGAGGAACGCGTTCCAGCTCGCCACGAACGCGAGGATACCGACGGTGACGATCGCGGGCCGCGACAGCGGCAGCACGATCCGCCAGAGGAAGCCGAGCCGGCCGGCGCCGTCGATGGCGGCCGCGTCCTCCAGCTCCCGCGGGATGGCCGACAGGAACGGCCGCAGGATGACGATCGTCAGCGGCAGCGAGAAGGCGACCTGCGGAAGGATCACCGCGTAGTAGGAGTTGATCAGGCTCAGGTCACGCAGCAGGAGGTACAGCGGCAGGATCGCCGCGCCGGCCGGGAAGAGCAGACCGAGCGTGAAGAACGTGTAGAGCCATTCACGCCCCCGGAACGAGTACCGGGCGAGCACGAACGCGGCGGCCATGCCGAGCACCACCACGCCGAGCGTGGTGCCCAGAGCGATCACCGCGCTGTTGAACGCCTGCCGCCAGAAGTCGCTCTGCGTGAGCACCCGGTAGTAGTTGTCCCAGACCCACGGGTCGGGCAGGCCGGCCGGGTCGTTCACGATCTGCGGCGTGGTCCGGAAGCCACCGACGATGACGTACACGACGGGGGCGATCGACACGGCCGCGACCGCGAGCGCGATCGCGTACGTCAGCGGCGAGCTCCACTGCACCGGACGGCGCCCGGGCGAAGGGGCGGGTACGGAGTTCACGGCCACTGTCACTTCCCCTTCCGGGTGATGGCGCCCTCGATGTCACGGCTGAGCAGGAACCGCTGGAACAGCAGCGCCGCGACGAACGAGATGGCGAACAGGATCACGGCGACCGCGTTGCCGTAGCCCCACAGCCGGGCGAAGAAGCCGTTGTCCACCATGTACGTCGCCATGGTGGCCGAGGCGCCGAGCGACCGCACCGCGGGCACGGAGGTCACCCAGACCATGTCGAAGACCTGCAACGAGCCGATCATCGACAGGAACATCCAGATCCGGATGGTCGGGCCGAGCAGTGGCAACGTGACGTGACGCTGGATCTGCCACCAGCTCGCGCCGTCGATCTCGGCGGCCTCGTTCAGCTCGGGCGGCACGTTCGACAGGCCGGCGAGCAGCAGGATGATGGCGAAGCCGACGTACTTCCAGGTGAGCACGAACAGCAGGGTCCAGATGACCACGTCGAGGTCGGCCAGCCACGCCTGCACCAGCCCGCCCAGCCCGACCGACCGCAGCAGCGCGTCGAGCGTGCCGCCGTCGGTCAGGATCAGCTTCCACATGATGCCGACGGTGACCTCGGCGAGCACGTACGGCACGAAGACCAGCAGGCGGAACGCGGAGCGCCCGCGGAAGCGGCGGTTGAGCAGCAGGGCGATGCCGAGCGCGACGGGCCCCTGGATGAGCAGCGACCCGAAGACGATGATGGCGTTGTTGCGCAGCGCGTCGAGGAAGATCGGGTCCTGGAACGCGAGCGTGTAGTTACGGAAGCCGACGTACTCGGTGGGCGGCCCGACCCCGCGCCAGCGGAACAGGCTGTAGTAGAACGCGAAGCCCATCGGCACCAGCACGAACAGCACGTAGATGAGGACCGCCGGCGTCGTCAGGCCGATGATCTCGTACCACTTACGGCGGGTCTCGGCGCGGCGTGAGGCGGCTCGTGCGCCGGGCCGGAGGCCCGCCGGCGGCGCGTGAGCGCCGTCGGCGGGCGTACGGGTCGTCGATGCGGACGTCACTTGCTTGCGGCCGCCTTCATGGCCGAGACGACCTTCTCAGGTGTCCCGTTGCCGGCGAAGATCGCGACGATCGCGTCGTTCATCGCGGTGCCGACGGTGCTGCCGAAGGCCGTGTCCAGCCAGAGCTGCACGTAGGTGGCCGAGGAGGTGGCCTCCAGGATGGACTTCAGCGCCGGGTCGGTGACGCCGTCGGCGGCGCCCTTGGCGACCGGCAGGCCGGTGCCGGTGGCGGCGTAGCCCTTCTGCACCTCGGGGCTGACGATGTACTTGAGGAACTCGACGCACTCGGCCGGGGCGTTCTTCGAGCAGGCGAAGCCGTCGCCGCCGCCGAGGGCCGCCTTCGGGTCACCGGCGGAGCCGGAGATCGCCGGCACCGGGAACCAGCCCAGGAACTTGCCCAGGGCCGCCTTGTCCGTGGCGACGGTGTCCAGGGTGCCACGGTTCCAGTCGCCCATCAGTTCCATCGCGGCCTTGCCGTTGGCGAGCAGACCGTTGGCGCTGGTCGGGTCGTTCTGGCCCGGCGTGGCGATGAAGTTGTTCTGGAACGGCTTGGTGTCGATGAAGCTCTTCAGGTCCTGGCCGGCCTTGACGAAGCACGGGTCGTCGAAGGTCCGGTCCTTGGTCGCCTTCTTCAGCGTGTCGACCGAGCAGGCCCGCAGCGCGAAGTTGTACCACCAGTGCGCGGCCGGCCACTTGTCTCCGGCGCCCAGGGCGATCGGGATGACGTTGATGGCCTTGAGCTTGGTGACCGCGGCGTTGAGTTCCTCGAAGGTGGTCGGCGGCGCCGTGATGCCCGCCTTCGCGAACATGTCCTTGTTGTACCAGACGCCTTCGATGCCCATCCGGAACGGCAGGCCGTACTGCTTGCCCTCCACCTGCCAGATCTCGGAGGCGCTGCCGATGTCGGCGACCTCGCTCTTCACCTGGTCGGTGATGTCCTTGAGGTAGTCGGCCTCGACCTGCTCGCGCATCTCGCCGCCACCCCACGCCTGGAAGATGTCCGGCGGGTCGTTGCTCAGCAGCGCGGCGGGCAGCCGGGTGCGCTGGAGCTGGTTCGTCTCGATCGCCTCGATCTCGATCTTGACGGTCGGGTGGGCCGCGGAGAAGTCCTTGGCGACCTTCTCCCAGTACGTCTTGCCGGGCCCGTCCTGCGAGGCGTTGTGCCACCAGGTCAGCGTCACCGGGTTCTTGTACAGCTCGCTCTCGGCGGCCTTGTCGTCGTCGCCACCTCCGCTGCACGCGGAGGCCAGCAGAGCGCTTGTCACAAACAGTGCCAGGACGGCGCCAGCACGGCGCTTCATCGCCATAGATGTCTCCTCGACCACTTAGTCGGGTTACCTGCCGGGGAGTTTTACAGGGCCGTAACGTGAAGTCAATCGGTATCGATAACGTTTTCGAAAACGTCTTCGATCACCCTGGGAAGGCCCTCTATCATCGTCGGCGTGGTGTTCCCGCAGCGCGTCAAGATGTCAGACGTGGCCCGTACAGCCGGCGTCTCGGTGGCAACCGTATCGAAAGTTGTCAATGGTCGGTACGGCGTCGCACAGGCCACCGTCGAGCGCGTCCAGCAGGTCATCCACGAACTCGGATACGAGGCCAGCCTGGGGGCGCAGAGCCTGCGCAGCCACCGGACGAACGTGCTGGGCATCCTGGTCGCCGAGTTCGAGCCGTTCTCCACCGAGCTGCTCAAGGGCGCCTCCCGCGAGGTCGCCGGCAGCGGCTACCAACTGCTCGCCTACTCCAGCGGGGACGGCAAGGGCGCGGCCATAGGGTGGGAGCGGCGCTCGCTGGCACGCCTGTCCGGCACGCTCATCGACGGCGCGGTGATCGTGACGCCGACGGTGGTCGAGACCAAGCACGGTTTCCACGTGGTGGCCGTCGACCCGCACACCGGCCCGTCCGGCCTGCCCACTGTCGACTCCGACAACTTCGCCGGCGCGGTGCTGGCCACCGACTACCTGCTGTCGCTCGGGCACCGCCGGATCGCGCACATCAGCGGCCGTCCCGACCTGGAGTCGGCCCGCCTGCGCGAGGCCGGGTTCCGCAAGGCGATGGCCGACGCGGGCACGCCGGTGGACGAGCGGCTGGTGCGGGTGGGCGGCTTCCGCACCGAGAGCGCCGCCAGCACGGCTGCCGAACTGCTCGCCCTCCCCGACCGGCCGACCGCGATCTTCGCCGGCAACGACCTCTCCGCCATCTCCACCGTGGACGTCGCCCGCGACCTCGGCCTGCGCGTACCGGACGACCTGTCGGTCATCGGCTTCGACAACATCCCCGAGTCGGCGCTGGTCGACCCGCCGCTCACCACGATCCGGCAGCCGCTGCAACGCATGGGCGCCGAGTCACTGCGCCTGCTGATCGACCTGATCGCCGGCGCCGAGCGGGAGACCCACATCCAGCTCCCCACCGAGCTGGTCGTGCGGGCCTCCTGCGCGCCCCTGCGCTGAGACGCCCCGCTCCTACCCGAACGGCGATTGACGGGCGGCTATCGAGGTCCGTAAGGTTTCGGGCTACTTCCGGAAGATACCCCGGAAGTTTCGGAAGCCGCACCGCCCGCCCGGGCACCCGCCGCTCCGTTCCACGTCGCGGCGGCCCCGGCACCGCCACCGCCGGCCCTCGGGCCGAGCGCACCTGCCCGGAAGGAACGAGATGAAGCTGAGACGCTGGCTCGCCGCCGGCGCGGTCGCCGTCGTGACCGCCACCGCCCTCAACGTCGTCCCCGCGACGGCGGGACGCCCGTACGACCCGGCCGCGCAGAGCCTGCGCGAGCTGGCCAAGCGCCACGGCCTGTACGTGGGCACCGCAGTGGACATGGCGGCCCTCAACGACGCCGCCGAGCCGCGGTACCGCGAGCTGGCCGCGTCCGAGTTCTCCACCGTAACCGCCGAGAACGTGATGAAGTGGGAGAGCCTGGAGCCCACCCGCGGCACCTACAACTGGGGTCCGGCCGACGAGCTGATCGAGTTCGCCCGCAAGAACAACCAGCGGGTCCGGGGCCACGTGCTGGTCTGGCACAACCAGCTGCCGGCGTGGCTGACCAGCGGCGTCGCGGACGGCTCGATCAGCAAGGCCGAGCTGCGCCAGATCCTGCGCAACCACATCACCGCGGTGGTCACCCACTTCAAGGGCAAGATCTGGCAGTGGGACGTGGTGAACGAGGCGGTCAGCGACCCCTGGGACACCCCGTCCACCCTGCACTACAAGGGGTTCTGGGCGCAGAACCTCGGGCCCGGCTACCTCGCCGACGCGTTCCGCTGGGCCCGCGCCGCCGACCCGAAGGCGCTGCTGTTCTACAACGACTACAACATCGAGGCGTTCGGCTCCGGCAACCCGGCCGACGACAAGACGCAGTTCGTCTACAACATGGTCCGTGACCTGCGGGCCAAGGGCGTGCCGATCGACGGCGTGGGCGCGCAGGGCCACCTGGGCACCCAGTACGGCAACTTCAGCACGCTCCAGGTGGTCGCGGCCCTGCGCAAGTTCGCCGGGCTCGGGCTGGCCACGGCGCTCACCGAGGTGGACGTGCGCAGCCAGATCACCGACGGGGTGGAGGCCGGCGACTCCGCCGAGATCAACCCGCGCCTGCAGGCGTCCGCGGCGGGCTTCAGCGTGCTGATGCAGGCGTGCCTGGCCGAGCGGCACTGCCTGTCGTTCACGCTCTGGGGCTTCACCGACAAGCACTCCTGGGTGCCCGGCGCGTTCTCCGACCCGCCGGAGGGCCTGGCCACCGTGTACGACGAGAACTACCAGCCCAAGCTCGCCTACCACGAGCTCAAGGCAGACCTGATGTTCTCCGGTCCGCCCTACGTGCTGCCGCGCATCCCGCAGCACCCGCGCCGCTGACTGTCGCGCGCAGGGGCCGGCCTTCGGGCCGGCCCCTGCGTCGCGGTACGCCACGGGATCACGCTCACGCCGCCCGGCGGCGGCCCAGTTCCGACTCCAGCCGTCCGATGAGCGTCTTGCGGGCCTTGCCACGCCGTTCCCGGCGCAGCGCCACGTCGAGCTGACGGGTGTCGAGGTCGCGCACGAGCTTGACCGCCTCGGTCACCGGCAGCTCGGTCATCTGCTCCGCGGCGGTGGCGTCCCGGCGGGCCCGCTTCGCCGGGCCGGTGTTCGGCACGTACTGGCGGCCGGAGCGCGACGCGCGGCGCTTGCGCGTGTCGGTGTCGCGCCGCTGCTCCTCCGACAGCTCCTTCCACGCCTGTTCGGGCAGGTAACGACGGGTCTCGCCGCCGTTGCGGGCGCGCGTGTCACCGCTGCGGGTCTGCCACTTCTCGCCGCCCCAGCGTTGCAGCGACCGCTGCCGTGCGTCCTTCGGGCCCTCGAATCCCCCGCCGGCCTTCTTGTACTCGTTCGTCAGCAGCTGCGACTTGCGGGCCGACCACTGCCCCGGCCGTCCGCCCTTGTCGGAGGCGCGGATCTCGGCCTTGAGGCGCTCGCGCAGTTCCGGCTCGGTGTACTGCGCCATGACGCAGCGTTACCCGCGCCGGCGGCGGCCATGCCGGTCAGCCGGGTCCCGGCCGGTAGACCAGATCCATCGTGTCGGTGCAGCCGGACCAGTCCAGTCGCAGCCGCCAGCACCCGGCGGCCGGCAGGTCGACGATGGACGGCCCGGGCCCGCCGTCCACCTCGCGGACGACCGGGGCGCCCGTCCCGTCCCGGGTCGCGGTGATCACCAGAGGCGTCCGCGGCGCCGGCTCGGAGCGGCCT
>NZ_JAGPXV010000161.1:0-10152 GCF_018070405.1 Micromonospora sp. D75 | reverse complement strand
CCGCCGGGGCTGGTGGCCGAACTGGACGCGGTCCGGACCGCGCCCGGCACGGGCGAACTCGACGGGGAGGCGGCAGCCGTCGCGGGGTTCCGGGACGCCCGGCGGGCACGCCGTCGCCGCCGCGTCCGCTTCGGCGTACGGGTGGCCGTGTCCGCGCTCGCCGCGTCCCTCACCAGCGGCGTCGCGCTCGCCGCGACCGGCAACCTGCCGCACGCCGCGCGCCCGGCGGCGACGCCGGACGCCGCCGCGCCGCCCGTGCCGTCGGCCCGCCCCGCCCGGCCGGCCCTCTCACCGGCTACCCGGGCGGCGCAGCAGTCCGCGCCGCCCGGACTCTGCGTCGCGTACCGGGCCCTCGCCGAGGCGGACCGGGGACGCGCTCTGGAGACACCCGCGTTCAGCGACCTCGTCGCCGCCGCCGAAGGCCGCGAGCGCGTGCCGGACTACTGCGCCGCGCTGCTGGGCGACGACGACCCGCCGGGGAAGGCCGACGGCGGGCGGGGCGGCGGCAGGTCCGCTCACCCGGTCCAGCCGTCGGTCGGGCCGCCGGGGGCGGACGTCCTCCCGCCGGGGCAGGCGAAGCGGCCCGATGGCACCCCGCCCGGGCGGCGTACCGGCTGACGACCGGCTGGTAACTTGTGCCTCCGTGACCCCCCGGCGTCGCCGACCGGCGATCCTTCTCCGCCTCGCAGAGGTGCTCGCCGTGCTGGCCGGCATCGTGCTCACCGCGCTCGGCCCGGCCACGCTGACCGGCCTGCTGCCGTACTTCACCATCCAGAGCAACGTGGCTGTCGGCGTGCTCGCCGGCTACGCCGCCTGGTGCGCGCTGCGCGGTCGGCCGGAGCCGCCGAGCGTCCTCAAGGGAGCGGTCACCCTCTACATCACCATCACCGGTACGGTCTACCACCTGGTGCTGGCCAACCCGGCCAGCTCGTTCGCCATGGCGCAGCCGGACCGGCAACCGGGCGAGTGGTGGGGCAACCAGTTCCTGCACACGGTGGTGCCGCTGCTGGCGATCGCCGACTGGGCGCTGTTCGACAGACGCGGCCGGTTGCGCCCGCGCTACGCCGCCTGGTGGCTGGCGTTCCCGCTGGCGTATCTCGGGTTCGCGCTGGTACGCGGACTGGTGGTGGACCGCTACCCGTACCCGTTCCTGGACGCGGGCCAACTCGGCTACGACGGCGTGACGGTGAGCGCGATCGGGTTCGCCCTCGCGTTCTGGCTGCTGGGACTGCTGTTCGTGGGCGTGGACCGGCTGCTCGCCCGGGCCGGGACGGCGCAGTCCCCGCCGTCCGCGCCCGCGTCGGCCGACCCGCCGGCGCCGGTCCGGCCCGCCTCGCGGGAACCCACCGGCTCGGGCTGACGGACGCCGGGCGGGTCAAGCGGCCCGCCGGGCGTCCACGCCCGCCCGCAGCCGCCGGCTCGTGCCGCGCTCCCGGCCGTACGCGTCGGCCCGTCCCCACCGGCCCGGCACGTCGAGCAGCTCGATCCGCCCGTACCCGGCCGGGACCGCCGGGTTCACCAGCAGGTTGTCTCCGCAGGGGCGCAGCCCCAGCATGGTCGAGAGCAGCATCAGCAGGCCGCTCGCGGCCCACGACTGCGGCCGCCCGGCATCCGGCATCTGCACCGGGTACTTGGTGACCCCGCGGGGGTAGCCGGCGAAGGCCTCCGGGATCGAGCCGCCGAGCGTCTCCGCCGCCGCGAACATGCCGGCGGCGATGTCGCCCGCCTCCGCCTCGTAGCCGTACCGCCGCAGGCCCGCCGCGACGATCGCGTTGTCCCACGGCCAGACCGCGCCGAGATGCGCGCCCACCGGGTTGTACGGCAACTGCCCCTCGGCGTAGGTGCGGATGCCCCAGCCGGAGTACAGGTCCGGCCCGCACAGGTGCCCGGCCAGCGAGTCGGCGCGTTCCGGCTCGACGATGCCGCTCCACAGCAGGTGGCCGAGATGCGAGGTGAGCGCGTCGACGGGCTCGCCGTCCGGGGTGAGGGCCAGCGCGTAGTAGCCCCGCTGCGGCAGCCAGAAGTCGCGATCGAACCGTTCCCGCAGCCGCGCCGCGTCGGCCTCCAGGCGCTCGGCGTAGCCCGGGTCGCCCCAGAACTCCCGCGCCAGCCGGGCGCCGCGGATCCGCGCGTCGTACGCGTACCCCTGAAGCTCACAGGTGGCGCGCGGGTACGGCGGCACGACGCCGTGCCGGTCGACCACCGAGTCCGGGGAGTTGCGCCAGGTCTGGTTGGCCACTCCGCTCGCCGTGTTGCGCGGGTGGTAACGCAGGTAGCCGTCGCCGCACAGGTCGCCGTAGCGGGTCAGCCAGTCCAGCGCCATCCGGGCCGGATGACGTAGCTCGTGGATCAGGTCGACGTCACCGGTCCAGCGCTCGTACTCGTCGAGCAGGATCACGAACAGCGGCGTGGTGTCGGCCGCGCCGTAGTAGAGCGCGGTGGGCTGCTCGTCGAACGCGGCCGCCTCGCCGTACCGCAGCTCGGCGAGGATCTTGCCGGGCTCCTCCTCGCGCAGGTCGTCGAGCCGGCCGCCCTGCAGCATCGCCAGCATGTGCAGCGTGGCCGTGGTCAGCTCGGGCGTGAACGGGAGCGTCTGGAGGCAGGTGATCAGCGCGTCCCGCCCGTACAGCGTCATCGCCCAGGGCAGCCCGCCGACCGGCACCCGGTCGACGTACGCCAGCGGCGTGTACCGCAGCGCGGCCAGGTCGTTCAGCGCCTGCCGGTAGGCGGCGGTCAGCGCCGGGCGGTCGGAGACCAGTTGCGGGGCCTGGTCGAGCCACCGCCGCAGGTCGTCGCGCATGTCCTGCCGGACCTGCTGCCGGTGGGAGTCGATGCTCGCCCGCAGGTCCCGCCCCCGGGCCCCCTTGATGATCATCTCGACGTGCAGGTCGACGTGCCACGCGCCCTGCGGCTCGACGCGGATCCGGAAGGTCATCCCGCTCCGGTCCACCTGCGCCGGGGCCGAGCTGGAGACGCACGTCCCCCGGGAGAACCGCCCGCGCTCGTACCGGATCCACAACCGCTGCCCGGCCGGATCGGGGACGATCGTCGGCCGGCGCGGGCCGGGACGCAGGATCTCCGACGTGTCGGCGAAGTCGCTGCCCATCTCCAGCCGCACCGTGTACTCGGCGGGCTCGGGTGAGTGGTTGAGCACCGTGATGCTCTCGTGGTACGCCTCGTCGATGAGGCGGTGCCGGATCACCGACACGTCGGCGTCCACATAGTGGCTGGCTGCGCCGGGCACCAGCACGAAACGGGTCTCGAAGTAGGTCAGGTCGTCGCGGGACAACGCGTTCAGCCGCTCGCCGTCGACGGTGAGCACCCAGTGGCTCAGGAACCGGGTGTCGAAGGAGAAGAGACCGATCGGCGCGCTGGGGTCGATCTCCATGTCGCCCTGCGCGTCACTGACCGCAAAGGCGTTTCCGGCGAGGACGTGGACCAGCTCCTGCTTCATCGGGCCACCGCCTGCCCGGCCGCCTCCCGGGGATGCCGGGCGTCCGGGTGCCCGGGGAAGATCCGGCGCAGCACCATCAGCAGCTTGAGGTCGCCCTCGACGGCGATGTCGTTGCGCAGCAGCGCGGCGGCCGGATGCAGGAGGCCCGCCGCCATCCGGTCGAACACCTCCCGGTCCGCGCGGACCACCAGGTCGGCGTCCGCGGAGAGCCGGTCCACCCGGACGTCCTGACGGTCGACGGTCAGGTACCAGTGCTCGGTGCGGCCGTCGTCGTGCAGGTCCAGGCGAATGGTGCCGCAGGTGGTCTCGGGCAGGTCGGGGTTCCGGCCGGCGGCGGCCCGGGTCAGGTGTTCCGCGGCCGAGACGCTCATCGGGCCTCCTCGTCGGTCGTCGCGGCCACCCGCCTGACGGCGCCGCCCGTGCCGCGAGGATCCCCCCGCCCCGGGTGAGGCGAACTCACCCGGTCCGGGTGAGCCGCGGCGGTGACCCGGCAGCGGCCGGACGGGCCCGCTGGGACGGGGCCGGGCGGCGCTCAGCCCAGGATGAGCCCGCGCACGTAGGCGGCTTGGCCGACGTGCTGGAAGTCGTCGTCGAGCACGCTCACCAGCCGCACCCCGAGCGTCACCGGCGGATCCCAGTTCTCGTCCACCACCCGGTCCAGGTCGGCCGGGCGCAGCCCGCGCAGGTAGTCCAGGCTCCGGTCCACCACCGCCCGGTGGTAGTCCAGCAGCACGCCGCCGTTCTCCGGGCGTACCGCGGCGATCTGCTCCGGGCCGTGCCCGAAGCCGGTGTCGGCGCGGTCGGGCCGCAGACCGCACCGCGCCGCCCAGTCGCCGCCGGCCCAGAGCTGTGGCTCGCCCATCACGTCGGCGACGTGGTCGTCCTGGATCCGGGTCAGGTGCCAGACCAGCCAGCCGACCGGGTTCGCCCCGTCGGCCGGCGCCCGCCGCAGCTGGGCCGCGTCGAGCCCGTCGAGCGCCCCGGCGACCAGATCGGGCAACCGCCCGTACGCCTCGATCAGCACATCCGTCGCGTCCACGCGCACCTCACTCCCCTGCCGTCTCGTGCGTCTTCCCGGGCAGTACCGCCCAGCGTGCCCGGCAAACCTCGTCGCGGGACCCGACATCTACTGTGATCGGGTGGTCGCGGCGCTGGAGCTGTATCTCGACACCGACGCCACCCGGCGGATCCGGGTGCTGTGGGACCTGCTCGAGTCCGACGGGGTGCCGAGCCTGCGGTCACTGCTGGCGCAGCGGCACCGCCCGCACGTCTCGCTCGCGGTGGCGCCCCGCCTGGACCCGCACCGCGTCGCCGAGGCACTCGCCGGAACCGTGGTGGCCGCGCCGCTACGGCTGGAGTTCCAGCACGCCGGGCAGTTCGTCGGCCGGGTGCTCTGGCTCGGTCTCGCGCCGACGCCCGAGCTGCTGGCGCACCACGCCGAGGTGCACGACCGGCTGGCCCGGGCCGGCGTCGAGGTGGTGGAGCACAACCGGCCGGGACGCTGGGTGCCGCACTGCACGCTGTCCATGCGGGTGCCGAACCCGCTGATGGGGGCGGCGGTGCGCCGGTGCCTGGAGGTGCTGCCGCTGACCGCGACGGTGGTCGGCGCGGCGGTGGCCGACCACGCCCGAGACATCTCCCACCCCCTCCCCTGACGCACTCTCCCACCAAGATCCACACCATCTCGGCGAGCTGGCCGCATCAGACCACCTCCGATGCAGCCACCTCCCCGAACCGGTGTCGATCTTGGGCGGGTCACTGCGGGGTGAGGTCGAGGAGGAACGTCGGGTGGTCCGGCTGTGGGCACGGGTCGCCCCGATGACCGAGCCGCTCGCAGGCGCTGTGGCCGATGCTGCGGGACATGGGCGTCGGCGACTCACCGCCGCAGGTCCACCGACGCGCACCGCACCGTACGCCTGCACGCCGGTACGGCGTTCCGGACCGGCGACGTGACGGGGTGGGCCGTTCCTTTTTCACGGCGGTGCGCCGCCGGGCCGGCGGCCGGGCGGTTCTGCAGGCCGGTACGCGCGTTCCCCGCACGGTGCCCGACCTCGGTTCAGGATGCGGGCGCGACAGCGTGGCGGGACCGGGTTTCGCGCCATCTGCGGCTGCCCTGACGATCGCGGCAAAACCGACGCAAGCTGGTAAAAGCGCAGGTCAGAGCCATTCTGGCCACCCGAGGACGTGCGGCTGGAGCGGCAGCGAAACACGTCGAAGGAGAGCCTCATGGCCGCACCCGTCGTCCGTTCCGTCACCCCCGACCAGACCGTCCTGCTGCCCGGGCAGTCGACCACCGTACGGGTCGACGCCTACCACCCCGACTCGCGGCTGCTGACGCTCGCCGGCCGGGTCAGCGACCCCACCGGCGTCACCTGGGACAGCCCGGTCCGGGTGGATCTGAGCGTGCCACTGACCGTCCAGCTCGCCAGCGCCTCGCCGGGGGTGACGGTCACACCCAGCAGCGCCGAACCGGGCCGCTTCACAGTCACCGTGCTGGCCGGCCGGGGCACGGTGACGCTGACCGCGACGGCGCGTGACGGCGCCGGCCGCACCGGCACGGGCACCACCACGCTGACCGTGCCGCTGCTGGTCGGGATGAGCGCCGAGAAGGGCGCGCGGACCCAGCGGGCGGTGGCCGACTACCCGGGCATCCGTTACATGCGCGACTTCGGCACTGACGGTCCGGACGCGGACACGCTGCCGGAGCTGCCCGCGCTCAACGCCGGCAAGTTCGCCGACGCGCCGTCGGCCGTCATGCACGTCAGCTGGAAGGACGACGTCGAGCAGTTGGCGAGCTGGCTCGACGGCGTGAGCCGCCCGATCTACCTGACCTGGTACCACGAGCCGATGGGCGACGTGGCGCCGGCGACGTACCGGGCGACGGCGAGCCGGGTGACCCAGATCGTGGCCGCGCACCGCAACCGGCGGTGGGTGCTCGGGCACGGCCCGATCGTGACCCGCTACTGGCTGGACGAGGGACGCGGCAACCCGACCGACTGGGGTTATCCGGGCATGACCCACTACGGCGTGGACTGCTACTCGCGGGACACGGCCGCGTACTGGCCCGCCTCACGGATGTTCGGGGTGGCCTTCGGCAAGGTGCGCGCCGCGTACCCGGGCATCCGGCTGCTGGTCCCCGAGTACGGGCTGACCCGCGTCGCCACCGACACCACCGGCGCGGGCCGGGCGCGCACGATCCGGGACCACGTCACCTGGCTGCGCCAGCAGAACGACGTGGACGCGATCGCGTACTGGAACAACTGGGCCGAGTTCGAGCTGGGCGACCCGCCGCCGGAGGCCACGGCCTGGCGCGATCTCCAGGTGGGCCCGGCATAGACTGGGCCGATGAGGCGGAGTCGGTGACCAGCGGGAGCGTGTCGTACCCGGGCTACACCCATGGCTGCCTCGCCTACGACGACCCGGCGGCGCTGCGCGCGCTGACGGTCGAGCAGGTCAGCGCCGGTCTCGCCGCCGGTGAGCAGGTCTGGGTGGTCTGTCCGGAGGATCGTGCCACTGTCACCGGCTGGCTGGCCTCGGTTCCCGGTCTCGACGCCGCGCGCCGGCGGGACGCGCTACGGCTGGTTCCCGTCGGCGAGGCGTACCGGCACGACGAGATCGTCGACCCCAACCGGCAGGTCGGGGCGTACGTGCGGGCCACCACCGAGGCGCTGACCGCCGGGCACACCGGCCTGCGGGTGCTGGCCGAGGCGACGAGCCTGGTCCGCACCCCGGCCCAGCGGGACGCCTTCGCCCGTTACGAGCACCGCATCGACCACTGGATGCGGCACCGGCCGATGTCGGCGATCTGCGCCTACGACCGCCGGCAGCTCGGCGACGCGGCAATCGCCGAGCTGGCCTGCCTGCACCCGGTGACGAACGCGGACGTGCTGTTCCGGCTGCACGCCGGCGACGGCGACTCGGTGGTGGCGCTGGCCGGCGAGCTGGACCCGACCAACCACCGGGACTTCGCCGCCGCGCTGGAGCGGGCCGACCCGCGGCCGGTGGCGGGCCGGGTCGTGTTCGACGCCGCCGAGCTGCGTTTCGTGGATCACCGCAGCCTGCTGCACCTGCGTGACCACGCCCGCCGCTACGACGCCGTCGCGGTGCTGCGCACCCCGCACCGGACCCCGGCCCGGCTGGTCGAGCTGCTCGGCCTGACCGGGGTACGGGTGGAGGTGCTCGGATGAGGAGCGGCGCGGCCTCCGGTCACGTGGGCTACTTCCACGAGGCGTTCGTCTACGACTCCGACGAGGAGCTGCTGGCGGTGGCGCTGCCGTTCCTGCTGGACGGGGTCGCGGCCGGCGAGCCGACGGCGGTGAATCTGGACGAGCGCAACGCGGAGCTGGTGCGCCGGGCGCTGCCCACCGGCGCCGAGGTCACGTTCCTGCCGGTCGGGGACCTCTACGCCCGGCCCAGCGTCGCGCTGCGCTCCTACCGGGAACTGCTCGCGTCTTACGTGGCGGCGGGCGCGGCGCAGATCCGGATGGTCGGCCAGCTGCCGCCGGTGCTGCTCGGCTCGACCTGGGACTGGTGGGCCCGCTACGAGTCGGCCATCAACCACGTCTACGACGACTTCCCGCTCTGGGGCATCTGCGCCTACGACCGCCGCAGCACCCCGTCGCACGTGCTGGCGGACGTGGCGCGTACCCACCCCCGGGTGGCGCGGCCGGACGGCGGGCACGAGACGGCCGATCTCTACACCGACCCGATGAGCTACCTGACCGAGCCCCGCCCGGTGCCGCTGGACCCGGTGCAGCGGACGACGCCGCTGGTCGAGCTGATCGATCCGACGCCGGCCCGGGCCCGGGCGGAGGTGCGCGCCGCCGACGACGGCCTGCTCGCGCCGGACAGCGCCGACGGGCTGGTCATCGCGGTGAGCGAGGTGGTGAGCAACGCGCTGCGGCACGGCGAGCCGCCGGTGCGGATGCGGCTGTGGCGCGCGCCCGACCGGATCGTGGTCACCGTCCACGACCGGGGCCCCGGGCCGAAGGATCCGTACGCCGGACTGTTGCCGGCCGGCGACGGCTCCGACGGCGGGTTGGGTCTCTGGATCAGCCACCAGAGTTGCGACCACGTGACGCACCACCGCGACGCGGGCGGCTTCACCATCCGTCTGACGGCGGGGAACCCGCACTTCCCGGTCTGACCGCGACGCCGGTCGGCCGGGCAGGGGCGGGGCGGGGCGAGACGCGCGCGCGGACGCGGTACCGTAGCGCCTCATCGTGCCCTGCGGGGCGGTCATCCGCCGGCCTGGCGCTGGCGAACCGACGGAGGATGGCGCATGTCCAACGGCGACGATCCGTTCGCACCCCACGACGACGTGTCCGCGCGCCCGCGCTTCGATCCGGCGCTGCGCGGCTACGACAAACGTCAGGTGGACCGGTACGTCGAGCAGGTCGACGCCGAGGTCAGCGCGCTCACCGCCGCGCGGGACCGGGCGTACGCGCAGGTGCGTGACCTGACCGCGCAGGCGCAGCGGGCGCAGGCCGAGGCGGCCGAGTTGCGCGAGCGTCCGGCGGCGGCGGTGGACCGGGCGTCCTTCCGGGACCTCGGCCCGATGGTCGACCAGATCCTGGACCTGGCCGAAAAGCAGGCCGGGCAGATCACCGACGTGGCCACCCGGCGCGCGGAGGAGTTCCAGGCGCAGGCGGAGAAGCTGCTGGCCGCGGCGCAGGAGCAGGCCGCTCGGGAGCGGCGCGAGCTGGACGAGGAACTGTCCGCGCGCCGGGCCGAGCAGGAGCGGGTGGACGAGGAGCGGCTGGCCGCGGCGCAGGCGGAGCTGGCCGCCGTGCGGGAGCTGGCGGAGAAGCTGCGCGTCGAGGGGCAGGCCGCGCACGACCGGGCCCAGCAGGAGGCGAAGCGGATCACCGAGCAGAGCGCGCAGCAGGTCGAGCAGGCGCGTTCGGCGTCCGAGGCGCTGGTGAAGGCCGCGCGGACGCAGATCCAGCAGGAGGTCCAGGCCAACCGCAGCAAGGCCCAGCAGGAGCTGGCCCAGTGGCAGGCCACGATGGCCAAGGAGCTGGACGAGCGGCGGGCCGCCGCCGAGCAGGAGCTGGCCGACCGGGCCGCCGCCGCGGAGAAGGACATCGCCGCGCTGGTCGCCGAGGCGCAGCAGTACGCCACGGAGGTCCGGGAGCGGGCCGACGAGGAGACGACGGCGCACCAGGAGCAGCTCGCCGGCGTGCAGCGGGAGATCCAGCAGCGGCAGGAGACGCTGACCGGGCTCAAGGCGGAGCTGGAGACGGTCTCCCGGAAGCTGGAGGAGACCCGCCGGGAGATCGGCACGATCGAGCGCAGCGGCGCGGAGCTGGAGGAGCGGCTGGTCGGCGTACGCCGGGAGCTGGCCGCCGAGAGCAGGCGGCTCGACGAGGCGCGGCGCGCGGCGGACCTGGCCGAGCAGCACGCCAAGGAGACCCGGGCCCGGGTGCAGCGGGAGGCCAAGCGGGTCGCCGACCTCGCCGCGGCGGCGGTCATGGCGGCGGCTGCGGGCGGCGGGGAGACCGCCGAGTACCCGCAGGTGTCGGCGCGTCCGGCGGTCACCGTCGCGCCCGACGCGGCGCCGCGGACCGGGGACGGGCGGACCGGGGACGGGCGGAGCGAACCGGACGCGGCCGAGCCGGAGCAGCCCGTCGTGGAGACGTTCGTCGAGCGGCTGGACGGGCCGAGCTTCGACGCGTTCGCGGTCGGCACGCCGGCTC
>NZ_JAGPXV010000160.1:0-10159 GCF_018070405.1 Micromonospora sp. D75 | reverse complement strand
CCAGACGGTCAAGGACCCGGAGGGCAACCGGGACGTGCCGGCCGTGCTGCTGGAGCCCAAGGCCATCTTCAAGGACAACGTCAAGGACGTCGTGGCCGACGGCTACGTCACCAAGGAAGAACTCTGCACCGGTGCCTTCGCGAAGCTCTGCACCGACGCCGGCGTGAGCTGACCCACCCGCCTCAGGCGGCGCCCGCGCCGGACGGGATCCGAGACCTCCCTCCGCCCAAAGGAGAACCCCGTGTCCGCAACCCCCCTGCTGGAGCTACGCGGGATCGACAAGAGCTTCGGTCCCGTCCAGGTGCTGCGCGACGTCGCCTTCGCCGCGCACCCCGGCGAGGTGACCGCGCTCGTCGGTGACAACGGCGCCGGCAAGTCGACCCTGGTCAAGTGCATCAGCGGCATCCACCCCACCGACGCCGGCGAGTTCCTCTTCGACGGCCGGCCGGTGACCATCAACAGCCCCCGGGACGCCGCCGCGCTCGGGATCGAGGTCGTCTACCAGGATCTCGCGCTCTGCGACAACCTCGACATCGTGCAGAACATGTTCCTCGGCCGGGAGAAGCGCAGCGGCATCGTGCTCGACGAGCCGACCATGGAGCAGATGGCCGCCGAGACGCTCGCCGGCCTGAGCGTGCGCACCGTGAAGTCGCTGCGCCAGCACGTGGCCAGCCTCTCCGGCGGCCAGCGGCAGACCGTCGCCATCGCCAAGGCCGTGCTCTGGAACAGCCGGCTGGTCATCCTGGACGAGCCGACCGCCGCGCTCGGCGTCGCGCAGACCGCCCAGGTGCTGGAGCTGGTGCGCCGGCTGGCCGACAACGGCCTGGCCGTGGTGCTCATCTCGCACAACATGAACGACGTCTTCGCCGTCTCCGACCGGATCGCCGCGCTCTACCTCGGCCAGATGGTCGCCCAGGTGAAGACCACCGACATCACCCACTCGCAGGTGGTCGAGCTGATCACCGCCGGCCGATCCGGCGGCCTCGGCCTCACCGGCGAGCCGGGCGGCAACGGCGCCGCGCCCGCCGACACCACCCCAGGAGCCATCCGATGACCGCCATCGTCGTGAAGAAGGAAGGCCCGGCCGGCGTCGCGCCGACACCGACCCTGAACAGCCACGTGAACAACTACTGGCGCCGGGTACGCGGCGGCGACATCGGCGCGCTCCCCGCGGTGGTCATGCTCGTGGCGCTGGCGGTGGGCTTCTCGATCGCCCGCCCGTCGTTCTTCACCGCCGGCAACCTGGCGAACCTGTTCACCCAGGGCGCGGCGGTCACGCTCATCGCCATGGGCCTGGTCTTCGTCCTGCTGCTCGGCGAGATCGACCTCTCCGCCGGCTTCGCCAGCGGCGTCTGCGCCGCGATCCTGGCCAACGTGGTCACCGTGCTCGGCTACCCCTGGTACGTGGCGGTGCTCGCCGCCGTCGTCACCGGTCTGGTGATCGGCACCGTGCTGGGCCTGCTGGTCGCCAAGGTCGGCATCCCGTCCTTCGTGGTGACGCTCGCCGGGTTCCTCGCCTTCCAGGGTGTCGTGCTGACGCTGATGGACGAGGGCGCCAACATCGCGATCCGCGACGACGTGCTCGTCGCGATCGCCAACCGCAACCTCTCCCCGGCGCTGGGCTGGGCGCTCGCCGCGGTGGCCGTCGCCGGGTACGCGGCAGTGCAGTTGCTCCGGTACCGCAACCGGGCCGCCCGTGGACTGCTCACCGACCCGCTCACGGTGGTCGGCGCGCGGATCGCCGGCCTGGCCGTGATCCTCGGCGTGGCGGTCTACGTCCTCAACCTGGAGCGCAGCCGCAACGTGCTGATCACCTCGCTCAAGGGCGTGCCGATCGTGGTGCCGATCATCGCGGTGCTGCTGATCGTCTGGACGTTCGTGCTCCAGCGCACCAGCTACGGGCGGCACATCTACGCGGTCGGCGGCAACGCCGAGGCGGCCCGCCGGGCCGGCATCAACGTCGACCGGATCCGTATCTCCGTCTTCGTCATCTGCTCCTCGATGGCCGCCATCGGTGGCATCGTGGCCGCCAGCAGGGGCAACTCGGTCGACCCCAACACCGGGGGCAGTAACGTACTGCTCTACGCCGTCGGCGCGGCGGTGATCGGTGGCACCAGCCTCTTCGGCGGCAAGGGCCGGGTCCTCGACGCCGTGCTCGGAGGCGCGGTGGTCGCGGTCATCGACAACGGTATGGGACTGATGGGATACAGCTCGGGCGTCAAGTACGTGGTCACCGGCGTGGTGCTGCTCGCCGCGGCGACCATCGACGCGCTCTCGCGTCGGCGGGCCGCCGCGACCGGCAACCGCTGAGCAGGGGTACGGAAACACCATGGCAGTGGCAATGCGCGCGGGCCCCAGTCAGGACGAGATCCGTCGGCAGAACCTGGGCGCATTGCTCCGATACGTGCACGTCCACGGGGCCACCACCCGCGCCGAGCTGACCACCGCGCTCGGCCTCAACCGCAGCACCATCGGCGCGCTGACCGCGGCCCGGGGCGGCGCCGGTCTGGTCAGCGAGGGGACGCCGAAGGAGACCGGCCGGGCCGGACGACCGTCACTCGTCGTCCGGCCCGAGTCGGGGCGGGTCTACGCGTACGCGTACAGCGTCGAGGTGGACCGGCTGCGGGCCGCGCGGGTCGGACTCGGCGGTGAGGTGCTCGACCGCCGGGAGATGGACCGGCCGCGCAACCTGGTCGCCGGGGAGGCCGCCCCGCTGCTCGCCGGCGCGGTCAAGGAGATGCACCAGTCGGTGCCGCCGGACGCGATCTGCGTCGGCGCCGGCGTGGCGGTGTGCGGCATGGTCCGCCGCGAGGACGGGCTGGTCCGGCTCAGCCCCACCACCGGCTGGGTGGACGAGCCGATCGGTGCGGCGCTCGCCGTCGAGCTGGGGATAGACGTACCGATCACGGTGGGCAACGTGGCCGACGTGGCCGCGTACGCCGAGCACGCCCGGGGCGCGGCGGTCGGCTGCGACAACGTCATCTACATCTACGGCGACGTCGGTGTGGGCGCGGGCATCATCGCGGGAGGGCGGCGGCTGAGGGGGCACGGCGGCTACGGCGGCGAGGTGGGCCACATGGTGGTGGTCCGCGACGGGGTGCGCTGCGACTGCGGCCGGCGCGGCTGCTGGGAGACCGAGATCGGCGAGCACGGGCTGCTGCGCGCCGCCGGCCGGTCCGAGGCGCGCGGCCGGGACGCGCTGCTGGCGGTCTTCGACGCCGCCGACCGGGGCGACGCCCGCGCGCAGACCGCGGTACGGCAGGCCGGCGACTGGCTCGGCTTCGGCGTCGCGAACCTGGTGAACATCTTCAACCCGGAGATGGTCATCTTCGGCGGCACCATGCGTGACCTCTACCTGGCCTCCGCCGCGCAGGTGCGCAGCCGGCTCAACTCCAACGGGCTGCCCGCGTGCCTGGAGCACGTGCGGCTGCGTACCCCGAAGCTGGGCGACGACGCGGCGCTGATCGGCGCCGCCGAGCTGGCGTTCGAACGACTCCTCGCCGATCCGCTGAACTGATCGGCCCGGTGATCCGTACCAGTGTGCGGACGGGCGGCCGGCTTGCGCGGCCGTCCACGACCCCGCGTACCGGTCCGGACCGAGGAGGCACCGCAACCATGGCATCGCTGGAATCCGCACGCCGCAAGCTGGCGCACCGGGTGGTACTGCTGCTCGCCGCGCTGGGCGCGGGGATCGGCGTCGTTCCCGGGACGGCGCAGGCCGCGCCCAACCCCGGCGTGCAGATGAACGCCGCCGACATGACGCTGCTCAACGGCGTACGGCTGGCCGGGCTGTGGGAGATGCCGGCCGGGCAGATGGCGGCCGAGAAGGGCCAGTCCGCCCGGGTACGCGAGGTCGGCGCGGAGATCGCCAAGCAGCACGCGGAGCTGGACCAGCTGGTGGTCGAGGCGGCCAACAAGCTCGGCGCCACCCTGCCGACGGATCCGACGGCAGAGCAGCAGGGGTGGCTGACCGAGATGCGGAACGCCACCGGCGCCCGGTTCGACCAGATCTTCGTCACTCGGCTGCGGGTCGCCCACGGCAAGATCTTTCCGGTGATCGGCGCGGTCCGGGCCAGCACCCGCGACCCGATCGTGCGGAAGCTGGCCGAGGACGCCAACAAGTTCGTCAACGACCACATGACCATGCTGGAGAGCACCGGGCTGGTGCGCTGGCAGCAGTTGCCGCCGGCCGCGCTGCCGCCCGCGCAGAGCGACTCGCTCGTCGCCGCCGCCCAGGCCAACGTGGGCAGCGGCGGTGGGCTCCAGGTCGGCACCGGACTGGTGTGGGCGGTCTTCCTGATCGCGCTCGGCACCGGCGGGTACGCCACCTGGCGGCTGACCCGCCGCTCCTAGCGGGGCGGCGGCGTCAGCGGTCGACCTGGGCGAAGTCCCAGCTGTGCGGCGGGCGGGCGATCAGGCGCGCCGGTGGCTCGGGCAGTTCCCGGGGGTTGTTCCGCCACTTGGAGATGACCACGAGCCGGTGGTCGGTGGAGGAGAACACCTCGCTGGAGACGTGCATCGGGTCGTGCTCGAACTCGGGCAGCGCGGTCTCGCAGACCCAGGTGATCAGGTCGGCGAAGCCGTACGACTCGGCCTTGGCCTCCCACATCCGGACGATCATGTCGGTTTCCTCCCCGCTCACACACTGACCACCGTCAGCGGCATCGCCGAGTCGGCCGGCAGGTCCAGCCGGCTCGGCGCGACGCCCGCGGCGACCAGGTGCGAGCCGAGCGCGGCCACCATCGCGCCGTTGTCCGTGCAGAGCTTCGGCCGGGGCGTACGCACCCGGATGCCGTACTTGCCGGCCCGCTGCTCGGCCATCGCCCGCAGGCGGGAGTTGGCTGCCACTCCGCCGCCGATCACCAGCGTGTCGATGCCGCTGGTGCGGCAGGCGTCGATCGCCTTGCCGACCAGCACGTCGCAGACCGCCTCCTGGAAGGACGCCGCCACGTCGGCGACCGGGACCGGCTCACCGGCCCGCTGCCGCGCCTCCACCCAGCGGGCCACCGCCGTCTTCAGACCCGAGAAGGAGAAGTCGAACCGGTGCCCGACCAGGTCCTTCGCGGCGGTCAGCCCGCGCGGGAAGGCGATCGCCGCCGGGTCACCGGCACGCGCTTCGCGGTCGATGTACGGTCCGCCCGGGAACGGCAGCCCGAGCAGCCGGGCCACCTTGTCGAACGCCTCGCCGGCCGCGTCGTCGATGGTGGCGCCGAGCGGTACGACGTCGCGGGCCAGGTCGTCGACGCGCAGCAGCGAGGAGTGGCCGCCGGAGACCAGCAGCGCGATGGCGGGCTCGGGCAGCGGGCCGTGTTCGAGCGTGTCCACAGCCACGTGCGCGGCGAGGTGGTTCACCCCGTACACCGGCTTTTCCGCCGCGACCGCGTACCCCTTGGCTGCGGCGACCCCGACGAGCAGCGCGCCGGCCAGGCCCGGCCCGGAGGTCACGGCGATGGCGTCGATGTCGGCGATGGTGACGCCTGCCTCGCGCAGCGCCCGGTCCATGGTCGGCACGATCGCCTCCAGGTGGGCGCGGCTGGCCACCTCGGGCACCACGCCGCCGAACCGGGCGTGCTCCTCGACGCTGGAGGCGAGCGCGTCGGCGAGCAGCGTGTGCCCGCGCACGATGCCCACGCCGGTCTCGTCGCAGGAGGTCTCGATGCCGAGGATCAGTGGTTCGTCAGCCATGCGCGTCAGTCCTCGTTGCGCTGCATGACCAGCGCGTCGGTGTTGCTCGGTTGGTAGTAGCCGCGCCGTACGCCGATCGGCTCGAAGCCGTAGCCGGCGTAGAGCCGCTGCGCCGGGGCGTTGTCCGCGGCGACCTCCAGCAGCGTGCTGCGGACGCCGCGCCGGGCCGCCTCGGCGAGCAGCGCCTCCAGCAGCAGCCGGCCGATGCCCCGCCGCTGCGCGTCCCGGCGGACCGCGACGTTCTGCACCCACGCCTCGTCGGGCGGGTAGACGGCCAGCCCGGCGTAGCCGAGCACGGTGCCGTCGTCGTCGGTGGCGGCGAGGTAGAAGTGGCCGTTGGCGAGTTCGTTCCAGAACATCGCCGCCGACCACTGCTCGGCGCCGAACAGGTCCGCCTCGATGGGCAGCACCTCCTCGACGTGCCACCAGCGGAACCGGCCCAGCCTCATGGCAGGACCGGCTTGTGGCCGGTGGCGGCGACCGCGTCCGGGCGGCGCAGGTAGAGCGGGGTGAGCGTCTCACCGGGCGCGTCCGCGCGGATCCGCGGCGCGGCGAGACGCGCCAGCGCCAGCGGGTCCGGGTAGCGCGGCTCGTCCCGCACCGGCAGGCCGAGCACGTCCGCGTACCGGTGCGCGCCGTCGCCGACCGCGACGCTGACCGCCAGGTCGCGCGCCCGCTGCGCGACCACCGCCGGGGCCGCCACCTCCGGGCCGGCCAGGCGCTGACCGGCGCCGTCGTAGACGGCCCAGTAGATCTCCCGCCGCCGCGCGTCGCTCGCCGCCAGCACCGGCTCGCCGGCGGCCGCCGGGTGGCCGAGCCCGTCCAGCGAGCAGACACCGTACGTGGGGACGCCGAGCACCTGACCCATGGTGGCGGCGGTGACCAGCCCGACGCGCAGCCCGGTGAACGGGCCCGGGCCGAGGCCGGCGACGATCGCGGCCAGGTCGGCGGGACGCGCGCCGACGTCCGCCAGCACGGCGTCGACCTGCGGCGCGAGCAGCTCGCCGTGGGCGCGGGCATCGACGGTGCACCGGGACGCGCGAACCGCGACGCCGTCCGCCGAGACCTCGGCCAGCGCCGCGGTCACCGCGGGCGTCGAGGAGTCCACCACGAGTACGAGCACGGTAAGCCAGCCTAGCCGTCCGCCCCGTCCGCCCTCGGCACGCCCTCGCCGCTGACCCGGTCACGGTGCGTAGTGTCCCGACGGAAGAGGTGACCTGGGAGCGATATACCTCTCGGTCATAAATATGACTCACAGGTATATCGCTCGACGGCGAGTTGCCATCCTCCGGAGATGACGGAGAGTCGCCTGGCCCAGGAGATCGCCCGCGCCCTGCGCCACGAACGGGAACTGGCCGGACTCACCCAGCAGGCCCTGGCCGCGCGGGTCGGGATCAGCCAGGCCGCCGTCGCCCGGATCGAGCGCGGCGACCGGCTGCCCAGCCTGACCACCGCGGAACGTCTGCTCGCCGCGCTGGATCGGCAACTGCGGATCGAGGTCGAGCCGCTGGACAGTCACCTGGACGCGGCGCTTGACGAAATGGCCGGGACCGCGCTGACCGAGCGGATCGATCATCTCCGGCTCGACCCGATCATGGACGCGCTGGGCGACCTGCCGTACGTGCTGGCGGGCGGCACGGCGGCCCTGTTGCAGGGCGCGCCACTGCCGGTGGACGCGGTCGAGATCGCGGTGCGGTGGCGGGACTCCCCGCGCTTCACCGCGTTCCTGGAGCGGGGCCGCGCGCAGCGCTGGGATGCCCGATGGCAGGAGTGGGGCGGGGGCCACCCGGAGCCCGAGGAACCGGGCGAGCACCGCTGGCGGACCCGGTTCGGCGAGCTGCGGGCCCGGATGTGCGACGAACTGCCCGAGCCGATCGAGATCAGGCTCGGCGAGCGCACGTACCCGGTGGAGCCGCTGATCGAGGTGGAGGTGACCGACAAGCGCACGGCCGAGCTGCTGTCCCGGTACCGCCGGCGCCTCGCCGCGGCGGGCGAGGCGCCGGACGGGTCAGCCGGCTGAGCGTTCCCAGTCGACGGTGGGCAGCCCCGCGTCGGCGAGCGCCTTGTTTGCCGCGCTGAACGGACGGCTGCCGAGGAAGCCGCGCGGGTTCATCGGGCTCGGGTGCCCGGCCTCCAGCACCACGTGCCGCGGGTTGGTCACCAGCGCCGCCTTCTTGCGGGCGTAGCCGCCCCAGAGCAGGAAGACCACGCGCTGGTCGAGCGCGTCCAGCGCCCGGATCGTGGCGTCGGTGAACTCCTCCCAGCCCTTGTTCGCGTGCGAGCCGGGGGTGGCCTGCCGGACCGTCAGCACCGAGTTGAGCAGCAGCACGCCCTGCGCGGCCCAGCCGTCGAGGTTTCCGCTGCGCGGCTTGGGCACGCCCAGGTCCTCGCTCAGCTCCTTGAAGACGTTGCGCAGCGACGGCGGCACCGCCACCCCCTCGCGCACGCTGAAGCTCAGCCCGTGCGCCTGGCCCGCCTTGTGGTACGGGTCCTGGCCGAGGATGAGCACCCTCGTGTCGGCCGGCGCGCAGTGCCGGTAGGCGGAGAACAGGTCCTCCAGCGGCGGGAAGACCGTGGCGGTCGCGTACTCCCGGGTGACGAACTCGGCCAGCGCGGCGGTGCGGGCCGGGTCGAGGTGGGGGGTGAGCACGGCACGCCAGGCCTCCGGCAACAGCGCCGGCAGGTCCAGGGTGGGGGCGTCGGGCATCGGCAACCTCTCCTAGTCGGTCGCCATCTTCCTACCAGCCGCGACCGACACTCCCGGGCAGCGGCCGGGCCGGGTACTGGACGAGAAAAGTTACCGGAGCGTAACCTACTGGCAAGTTACTTACGCCACACCACCACTGCTAGCTTGCATCCACCACCATCGATGCTCGCTAGGAGTGCCCGTGAGCAGCAGGAACACCCGTCCCCGCACGCCCTCCGCCCGCCGCGCGATCGGCCTCCGGATCCTCGCCGTCGCCGCGGCGGCAGCCACCTACCTGGCCGGATCCGGCGCAGCCGCAGCCGCCGACGACGCCGCGCCCGTGGTCTCCCGCGGCGTGACCATCCCCGCCTTCTACCACCCGCCCACCGACCTGCCCGCCACCAACGGCACGCTGATCCGCACCGAACCCCTGCCGCTCGGCCTGAGCATCCCCGGGCTCGACGGCCGCCCGATGCCCGGCACCGCCACCCGACTCATGTACCGGTCCACCGACTCCAACGGACGGCCCGTCGCGGTGACCGGCGCCTACATCGAACCGTCGGCGGCGTGGCGGGGCGCCGGCCCGCGCCCGCTGGTGGCCGTCGCCTCCGGAACCATGGGGCAGGGCGACCAGTGCGCGCCGTCGTTCTCGCTGCAACATCCGCTCACGCTCACCGGCGACACCCTGTCCGTCGGCTACGAGGCACTGGCGATCTATCGTTTGCTCGCCACCGGCGCGGCCGTCGTCGTCACCGACTACGTCGGCCTGGGCGCGACCGACCGGCTGCACACCTACGTCAACCGCCTCGACGGCGGCCACGCCCTGCTCGACGCGGCCCGCGCCGCCCGCGCCGTACCCGGAGCATCGGTCACCGCCCAGTCCCGGGTCGGTCTGTACGGATACAGCCAGGGCGGGGGCGCCAGCGCCGCAGCCGCCGAACTCCACTCCACCTACGCGCCCGACGTGCCGCTCGCCGGCACCTACGTCGGCGCGCCGCCCGCCGACCTCACCGCGGTCATCGGCGGCATCGACGGCAGCGCGCTGGTGGGGGCGCTGGGGTGGTCGCTGAACGGCTTCGCCCAGTCCGACCCGGCGCTGCGGGACGTCATCGAGGCCGCCGTCAACGACACCGGCCGGGCGGCGCTGAAGGACACCTCGACCATGTGCGTCGGCGACGCGATCCTCCGGTACGCGTTCACCAGGAGCAGCAAGTGGATCACCGGCGGCCGGTCCCTCACCGCCGTCATCGCCGCCTCGCCCGAGGCCCAGGCCGTCCTCGACCGGCAGCGCATCGGCACGCTCAAGCCCACCGGCCCGGTACGTGTGGCAACAGGCATCCAGGACGACATCGTGCCCCACCGGCAGGCCCGTCAACTGGCTGTCGACTGGTGCCGCAAGGGCGGCAACGTGACCTACCAGGCGATCAGCCTGCCCAACCTCGGCGACAAGATCCTCACCAACCACCTGGTGCCGCTCATCACCGACCAGGGCGACGCGGTGGCCTGGATGAGCGACCGGCTCGCCGGGCGGACCGCCTACTCCAACTGCTGGACGATGCCCCTTCAGCCCTGACTCAGGACAGTTCGGCGACCCGGGCGGCCCAGTCGCCACCGACCGGTTCCAGCGTGACCGCCCGGGTGTCGTCGTCGCGGCGGTCGATGCGTACCCGCAGGTGCGCGTCGACCAGCTGCTCGACCATTCCCTCGCCCCACTCCACCACTGTCACCGCCTCGTCCACCGAGGCGTCCAGGTCGAGGTCGTCGATCTCCGCCCGCGGGTCGGCGGCC
>NZ_JAGPXV010000016.1:0-23515 GCF_018070405.1 Micromonospora sp. D75 | reverse complement strand
CGGGCCCGCGCGCAAGGAGGGGGCCCGGGCCCAGGTCGAGCTGGTCGGCGCGGAACTGGGGCGGCAGCAGGAGATGCTGTACGCCTCGGCGCAGGGCGCCGCCGGACCGGGCGGCGCCACGAGCGCGCCGGCCCAGGCGGGCGCGGGGCTCGGTGAGGGCCGGCCGCGCCGGCTGCTGCTGGTGCTCCAGGCGATGGACTGCGGCGGCAAGGACGGCACGGTGAAGCGGGTGGCGGGCGCAATGAACCCGCTCGGGCTGCACATCCGCTCGTTCGGGCCGCCCACCGAGGAGGAACTGCGGCACGACTTCCTGTGGCGGGTACGCCGGGCGCTGCCGCCGCCCGGGTACGTGGGCGTGTTCAATCGCTCGCACTACGAGGACGTGCTGATCGCCCGGGTCGAAGGGCTTGTCGACGAGGCGACCTGGCAATCCCGGTACGCGATCATCAACGACTTCGAGCGGGAACTGGCCGAGCAGGCGGTGACCGTGATCAAAGTCATGCTGCACATCTCGTACGCGGAGCAGGGCGAGCGGCTGATGCAGCGGCTGACCGACCCGACGAAGTTCTGGAAGTACAACCCCAGTGACCTGGACACCCGGGCACGATGGGACGACTACCAGGCGGCGTACGCCGAGGCGATCGAGCGGTGCGGCGCCGACGACGCGCCCTGGTTCGTGGTCCCGGCGGACCGCAAGTGGTACCGGGACTGGGCGGTAGCCCACCTGCTGCGCGAGACGTTCGACGAGTTGTATCTGGGGTATCCGCCTGCCGATTTCGACGTTGAACGGGAGCGTGACCGGTTACGGAGCCAACTCGGCGGGTGATCAGGTGAACGGAAGGTGAACGAGCGGTGAATCGGGCTTGACCAGGGGTGGGCCGATCGAAAGCCGCCTGGACGCGATCCCTAGCATGCGCAATGCAGACGCCCGGGCGGCGACGGCCACCCTTCCACCGACACGACGAGGTCCGTGCTGTGAAGTTTTCCTTCCGTCCCACCGAGGGCGCCTTCTACGAGCTCTTCACCAGGGCCGCGCAGAACCTGGTCAAGGGGACCGACCTGCTCAACGAGCTGGGTCTGCCCGGCGCCGACGTGCAGTCGATCAGCGAGCGGCTGACCGACATCGAGCACGACAGCGACCAGATCACGCACGAGCTCTACAAGAAGATCAACTCCACGTTCATCACGCCGTTCGACCGGGAGGACATCTACCGGCTGGGCTCGCTGCTCGACGACGTGATGGACCACCTGGAGGCGGTCGGCAACCTGCTCTACCTGTACGGCCTGACCAAGCTCCCGTCCCTTCCGCGTGAGCTGCACGAGCTGGTCAACGTGCTCGACCTGCAGGCCAAGCTCACCGCCGAGGCGATGCCCCGGCTGAAGTCGATGAAGGATCTTGAGGACTACTGGATCGAGTGCAACCGGCTCGAGAACGACGGCGACCAGGCGTACCGGATGCTGCTGGTGCGCCTCTTCTCCGGTGAGTACGACGCGCTCACGGTGCTGAAGATGAAGGAGGTGGCCGACGAGCTGGAGGCCGCCTGCGACGCCTTCGAGCACGTCGCCAACACCGTCGAGACCATCGCGGTCAAGGAGTCCTGATCCAGTGAGTCCCGAACTCATCGCCGTGCTGGCGGTGATCGCGGTCGCCATGGCGTTCGACTACACGAACGGCTTCCACGACGCGGCGAACGCGATCGCCACCAGCATCTCGACCCGGGCGCTGACCCCCCGGATCGCCCTGGCGCTGGCCGCCGTCGGCAACTTCGTCGGCGCGCACTTCGGCGCCGGCGTCGCCAAGACGGTCGGCGACGGCCTGGTCACGTTGCCGACCGGGGTGGAGAGCCTCGGCGTGGTCTTCGCCGGCGTGCTGGGCGCGATCATCTGGAACCTGATCACCTGGTACTTCGGCCTGCCGTCCTCCTCCTCGCACGCCCTCTTCGGCGGCCTGGTCGGCGCGACCCTGTTCGCCGCCGACGGCATCGTCCAGTGGGGCACCATCATCGAGAAGGTCCTCATCCCGATGGTGCTCTCGCCGGTGGTCGGCCTGGTGCTCGGCTTCCTGGTGATGCTGGCGATCATGTGGCTGTTCCGGAAGGGGCAGCCGGGCAAGCTCAGCCGCGGCTTCCGCTGGGCGCAGACCGCGTCCGCCGCCGCCATGTCGGTCGGCCACGGCATGCAGGACGCCGCCAAGACCATGGGCATCATCGTGCTGGCGCTCTACACCGGTGGCTTCCAGGAGAGCAAGACCCACATCCCGGGCTGGGTCTTCTGGACCTCCGCGGCGATGCTGGCCGCCGGCACGTACGCGGGTGGTTGGCGGATCATCCGGACGCTCGGCCGGAAGATCATCGACCTCGGCCCGGCGGAGGGCTTCGCGGCCGAGACCGTCGCCAGCGCGGTGCTCTACTTCAACGCGCTGGTGCTCAAGGCGCCGATCTCCACCACGCACACGATCACCTCGGCGATCATGGGTGTGGGCGCGACGAAACGGCTCTCCGCGGTGCGCTGGAACGTGGCCGGCAACATCGTGATCGCCTGGATCATCACGTTCCCGGCCGCCGCCGCGATCGCCTGCCTCGCGTACCTGCTGGTCCGCCCCCTGTTCTGAGCTCCCGCGCAACGACGTCGAGGGGTTCCCCGCCGTGGCGGGGAACCCCTCACGCGTAGGAGACGCCGATCCGGGCCTTGATGTCGTCGATCAGGCCCATCACCTCGAGCGTGGCGGCGTGCGGCACCAGCGGGCTCTCGGTCAGCCCGGCCGCCAGGCAGCGCTGCACCTCGATCGCCTCGTACTGGTAGCCGCCGCCGGTCAGGTCCGCCGGGATCGTCTCCGGCTCGGCGCCGGCCCGGTGCAGCACGGCGTGCGCGGGCCGGAAGAACAGCTCGGGCAGGTCGATCCGGCCGGTCGTGCCGGTGATCGACGCGGTGATCGCTGTCGCGCCGACCATGCCGCAGCTGAGCGTCGCCACCGCGCCGGAGTCCCAGCCGAGCACCATGCCGGTGTTCTCGTCCACCGCCTCCGGGGTCAGCTTCGCCCACGCCTGCACGTGCTGCGGCACGCCGAGCACCAGGTGGGCCAGGCTCAGCGGATAGACGCCGAGGTCGAGCAGCGCGCCGCCGCCGAGTGTGCGGGCCCGCATCCGGTGCTCCGGCGGGAACGGGCCGGCCACGCCGAAGTCCGCCCGTACGTGCGTCACCTCGCCGATCGCGCCGTCCCGGATCAGCTCCAGCACGCGCAGGATCAGCGGGTTGGTCCGCATCCACATGGCCTCCATGAGGAACAGGCCCCGGGCACGGGCCGTCTCCACCAGCTCGGTGGTGGTCGGCAGGTCCAGCGTGCACGGCTTCTCCACCAGCACGGCCTTGCCGCCGGCCAGGCACGCCAGCGCCGCCTCGTGGTGCGCCGCGTGCGGGGTGGCCACATAGATCGCGTCCACGTCCGGGTCCGCGGCCAGTTCCGCCCACGAGGCGTACGCCCGCGGCACGTCGTGCCGGCGCGCGAACAGTTCGGCGCTCTCCCGGGTACGCGAACCGACCGCGACCAGTTCGGCGTCCGGCACCAGCCGCAGGTCCTCGGCGAAGCGGGCGGCGATGTTTCCGGTGGCCAGGATTCCCCAACGCGTCATGCCCGGCACGCTATCCCTTCCCGCTGCGGGACCGGCAGGGTGATCCACCGGTCGGGACGGCTCAGCGGGGGGTGTCGGCGACGGCCAAGGCGGCCAGTTCGATCGTCGCCCGCCGCGTCGCCAGCGTCGGACGGTCGTGTTCCAGGTGCGCGTACGCGGCCCATGCCCCGGTCGAGCCGTCGAGCTGTTCCCGCAGGATGTCGGCGTGCCCGGCGTGCCGGTTGGTCTCGGCCAGCACGTGGACCATGACGTTGAACAGCTTGACGTCGGGGCGGGGCCACCACGGCACGTGGCCGGGCGCGTCGATGGGGAGGGCCTCGATGGTCGCGTCCGCGTGCTCCCACGCCCGTCGGTAGCGGCCGATCACCTCCTCGCGGGTCTCGTGCTCGGTCGCCCACATGTCGGCGCCGTCCGGATCCGGATCGTCCCACCGGGGCAGCGGTTCCGGGAACGGCCTGCCGAACACCTCGCCGAAGTACCGGGCCTCTGTGAACGCCAGGTGCTTGACCAGGCCGAGCAGGTTGGTGCCGGACGCGGTCAGGGGGCGGCGCACGTCGTACTCGGACAGCCCGTCGAGCTTCCACAACAGCACCTCGCGGATCTGACGCAGGTCGTTGTGCAGATACTGCTTCGCGAAGTCGTCGATCACAGGTCACCACCCTGCCAGGCGCGGCCGGCCGCCGTAGCCCCGTGCCGGCGCCCGCCGGACCGCCCGGAGGTGCGCGACCGGCCGCACGGTGCGGGAAAGGGGCTTCCGCGGTCTCTGTCGCTGAGCCCTCGAAACGTCCATCTGAACGTCGGACCGGCGAACACGGAGCGTGCAGATTGCGCAGCGTCACGGCGGCTGTCCGCTACTCGTCAGGGCCGAGTATCCAAAAGGGGTTTACCGGGCATAAACCGACCCCGCTCTCGGCTTGGTGAAGGTGCTTCCGCCGCCTTTGCTCTGCAGCCTTTGGCGCACCGCCTGCGGAGGGTCACCGTTGCGGATTCGGCTGCAGAGCAAAGGCGGCGGAGGAGTGCCCCCTGGTCAGACGTAAAAACTACCCAGTGTGATTGAATCGCCCGCTTGTAGAGCGCGGGTCCCGCGTACGCCGACGAGCACGACCGGACTGCACACCGTCTCATGAACGGCACGCCATCGCCTCGTGCTCCGGGACCGGCAGGTGATTCACCCGTCGGGACGTCAGGCGTCTCCCGTGCCATCGCGCCCGGCCCTGGATGCCCCGGGCTGCGGCGTGGCCACCAACCGCTGGCTCGCCCGGGCCGGACGGCCGTTCATCGTCTCCACTGCGACTTCGCGGCTGGCGACGAGGTGGAAATCGCCAAAGAGATGGTCCAGCCAGTCGGTGGTGTGGTGTCGGCACACCGCCCCGTCGTCGGTCTCGAATATCCCGTAGGTGCCGTACTTGGCTGCGAACCGTTCGTACCGGGAACGGTTACGGTGATCCTCCTGCAGGCACAGGTCACTGACATAGATGAGCCCGCCCGGCCGTAGCACCCGACGCAACTCCGTCACCAGCTCCCGCTGTCCGGCGTCGTCGGGTATGCACGTCAACACCGCGAACAGCAGCACCAGGTCGACGCTGTCCGCCTGGTGGTCGAGCTGCGGAGGATTGGTGAGAACCGTGAATTGCGCGCCGGCCTGCTCGTTCTTCGCGCGGCTGACGAGACGGGGCGCGACATCCACCCCCTCGACATTCTCGAAGCCCTGCTGCACGAGCAGCCCCGCCAGCCGACCGTAACCGCACCCGTAGTCGAGAACGCGTGCCCGCCGATCGATGCCGTTCAGCCACGGAAGTGCGACCGGGTGGCCGAAAGTCTTCGCGGCACCCTTGGAGTTCCAATACCCCACCTGATTGTTGAGATCCGTCATCCGAGGAGTATCGGCGCAATCGGCGGAGGGCGGCGGCATCGGGCGGCGGGGCGGCGTCGCCCGTTACGGCACTAGGCTCGCCGCATGACGATCGACGGCTTCGCCGCACCCCCCGCCCTGGTGGAGCACGCTCGCCGGTTCCGGGCCGAGGGCGCCGTACCGGCCGTGCCCCGGGTCGCTGCCACCGTGCTGCTGCTCCGCCCGGCCGGCGACGGGTTCGAGGTCTACATGATCCGCCGGGTGGCGGCGATGACCTTCGGCGGCATGTACGCCTTCCCCGGCGGCGGGGTGGACCGCTCCGACTCGGAGGCACACCTCGGCTGGGCCGGCCCGGACCCGGCGGCGTGGGGTGTGCGGCTCGGACTCGACCCGGCGGCCGCGCAGGCGGTGGTGTGCGCCGCCGCCCGCGAGGTCTTCGAGGAGGCGGGCGTGCTGCTCGCCGGGCCGGACCCCGACACGGTGGTCGGCGACGTGAGCGGCGACGACTGGGAGGCGGCCCGGCAGGACCTGGAGGGACGGCGGGTCGGCTTCGCGGACCTGCTGGCCGGGCGCGGCCTCACGCTCCGGTCCGACCTGCTGCTGCCGTGGAGCCGGTGGATCACCCCGGAGTTCGAGCCGCGCCGCTTCGACACGTACTTCTTCGTCGCCCTGCTGCCCGAGGGGCAGCGGACCCGGGACGTGTCCGGCGAGGCCGACCACACGCTGTGGCTGCGCCCGGCGGACGCGCTGGCCCGCGCGGAGGCCGGCGAGCTGACCATGCTGCCGCCGACCATGGTCACGCTCGCCGAGGTCGCCGCCGCGGGCGACCTCGGCGGCGTGGCGCGGGATGCGGCGGAGCGCGACCCGGGTACGCCGATCCTGCCGTACATCGAGGGGCTGGACGGCGCCGAGCCCAGCTTCCGCCTCAGCCGAAGCGACCGGTGATGTAGTCCTCGGTCTTCTTCTGGCTCGGGTTGCTGAAGATCTTCTGCGTGTTGTCGTACTCGATCAGGCGGCCCGGGTCGCCGGTCTTCTCGATCGAGAAGAATGCGGTCCGGTCCGACACCCGCGCGGCCTGCTGCATGTTGTGCGTGACGATGATGATGGTGAACTTGTCCTTGAGCTGGAACATCAGGTCCTCGATGGCCAGCGTGGAGATCGGGTCCAGCGCCGAGCAGGGCTCGTCCATCAGCACCACCTGCGGCTCGACCGCGATGGTGCGGGCGATGCAGAGCCGCTGCTGCTGACCGCCGGACAGGCCCGCGCCGGGCTTGGCGAGGCGGTCCTTCACCTCGTCCCACAGGTTCGCCGAGCGGAGCGCCCGCTCGGCGGCCTCCTCCAGGATCGACTTGCGCCGCACGCCGTTGAGCCGCAGGCCCGCCACCACGTTCTCGAAGATGCTCATGGTGGGGAACGGGTTCGGCCGCTGGAAGACCATCCCGATCATCCGGCGGACCGCCGTGACGTCCACGTCGCGGTCGTAGATGTCCTGGTCGTCGATGGTGAGGCTGCCCTCGACCCGGGCGCCGGGCAGCACCTCGTGCATCCGGTTGATCGACCGCAGGAAGGTGGACTTGCCGCAGCCGGACGGCCCGATCAGAGCGGTGACGGTCTTCGGCTCGACGGTCAGGTTGATGTTCTCGATCGCCTTGAACCCGCCGTAGTAGGCGGTCACGTTCGTGGCTTCGATGCGCTTGGCCATGGTGGCGGTACCTCCGGGGTTCATCGGCCGAGCCGGTTGCGGCGGGACAGCAGCTTCGCCGCCACGGTGAGGACGAGGACGAGGGCGACCAGGGTCAGCGCGGCGGTCCACGCCCGTGCCGGCGAGTACCTCGACGCCTCACCGGCCTGCTGGTAGACGAAGAGGGCCAGCGACGACTGGTTGTTCTCGAACGGGTTGAAGTTGATCGCCGCGCCGCCGCCGGCGACGAGCAGCACCGGCGCGGTCTCACCGGCGGCCCGCGCGATGGCGAGCATGACGCCGGTGACGATGCCGGGCAGCGCGGTCGGCAGCACGACCCGCAGGATGGTCTTCCACTTCGGTACGCCCAGGGCGTACGCGCCCTCGCGCAGCGGCGCGGGCACCAGGCGGAGCATCTCCTCGGTGGAGCGGACCACTGTGGGCAGCATCAGCACGCTCAGCGCCAGCGCGGCGGCGAAGCCGGAGAAACCGGGCCGCCCGTCGTTGAACCACGGCGAGACGATCAGCACCCAGAAGGCCAGCACGAACAGGCCGGTGACGATCGACGGGATGCCGGTCATCACGTCCACGAAGAAGCGGATGGTGAACGCGAACCGGCCCCGGCCGTACTCGACGATGTAGATCGCGCAGAGCACGCCCAGCGGCACCGTGATCAGCGTGGCGATGCCCACCTGCTGCAGCGTGCCGACGATCGCGTGGTACGCGCCGCCGTTGGCGTCCCGCGACCCGATGTTGTTCATCGAGGTGCCGAAGAAGTTCGCGTCCAGCCGCTCGGAGCCCTTGCTGACCAGCGTCCAGACCACCGAGGCCAGCGGCAGCACGGCGAGCACGAACGCGGAGTGGATCAGCGCGCTCCAGGTCCGGTTGCGGGCCGACCGGCGGCCCTCAACCGCGTTCGCCGCGACGAACAGACCGGCCAGGTAGAGCAGCGCGCCGACCACCACGACCAGGACCGGGCCGCCGATGCCGGCGCCGTACACGATGCCCGCCGCGAGCAGCAGCGCCGCGACGGCGATGGCCGGAGCGGCGTACGCGGGAAGTCGCCTCGCCCGCAGCGTGGCCGGCTGGGCCGGCGGGCGCGGGCGGCGGGAGGTGAGGGTGGTGGTCATGCGGCCGACTCCGTGAACTCGCGCCGCCGGTAGATGATCGCCCGGGCGGTGATGTTGACGATCAACGTGATCGCGAACAGCACCAGGCCGGAGGCGATGAGCGCGCCCCGGCCGGTGTCGTTCGCCTCGGCGAACCGGTTGGCGATGTTCGCGGCGATCGAGTTGCCGCCGCTCTCCAGGATGTTGAACGAGATGGCGTACGTGGAGCCGAGCGTGAGCGCCAGCGCGATGGTCTCGCCGAGCGCCCGGCCCAGGCCGAGCATCACCGCGGCGATGACGCCCGGGCGCCCGTACGGCAGGACGGCGGTGCGGATCATCTCCCAGCGGGTGGCGCCGAGCGCGAGCGCGGCTTCCTCGTTCGCGGTCGGGGTCTGCCGGAACACCTCGCGGGACAGCGAGGTGATGATCGGCAGCACCATGATCGCCAGCACCACGGAGCCGAGCAGGATCGAGTTCCCGTACGGGCCGTCGCCGAAGATGGGGATCCAGCCGAAGTACCTGTTCAGCCAGGCGGACAGGTCGGCGACCGGCTGGGCGAAGTAGTCCCGGCCCCAGAGGCCGAAGACGACGCTCGGCACGGCGGCCAGCAGGTCGATCAGGAAGCCCAGGGCGTTGCCGAGCCGCCGGGGCGCGTAGTGCGACAGGTACAGGGCGATGCCCAGCGCGACCGGCACCGCCATGAGCAGCGCCAGCAGCGAGCTCAGGACGGTGCCGAAGGCGAGCGCGCCGATGCCGAACTGCGGCGGGTTGTCGTTCGGGAACCAGCCCTCGAACGTCCAGAACGACTCGGTGTTCGCCCGCAACGCCGGGACGGCCTTGGCGACCAGGAAGATCGCGATGGCCGCGATGACCACCAGGACCGTGGTGCCGGCGGCCAGGGTCAGGCCGCCGCCGAGGCCACCGTCGGGGCGGCCCGGGTTACCGGGGCGCTCGGCCACACGCGCCGAGGCACCGGCGGGTCCCTCGTGGCTCGTGGCCACGGGAGTCCCGCCGGTGCCGGCGTGGGCCGAGCGCTGAGGGGTGTCACCCATCTGCTCGCTCGCTTCGCGTTGAGGAGGTGTCGGTCGGGAGCGTCAGGAGAGGCTCTTGACCGCGGCCTCGACCTTGGTGCGGACGGTCTCGGGCAGCGGGGCGTAGCCGAGCTCGACCAGCTCCTTCTGCCCCTCGGCGCTGGCGGCGTGGCCGAGCAGGCCCTTGACCAGCGGCAGCTTGTCGGCGGCGAGGCCCTTGCTGCAGACGATCTCGTAGGTCGCCAGGACGATCGGGTACGCCCCGGCCTCCTTGGTGTTGTAGTCGATCGACATCTTCAGGTCGTTGCCCTGACCCTCGAACTTGGCGCCGGCGATGGTCTTGCCGGCCGAATCACCGGTCAGCTCGACGAACTCGCCGTTACCGTTCTTGACCTTCGCCATCTTCAGGTCGGAGTTCTCGGCGTACGACCACTCGACGTAGCTGATGGTGCCGTCGGTGCTCTTGACCTTGCTGGCCACGCCGTCGGACTTGGCCGCGCCGACGCCGCCCGGGGCCTTCCACGCCTTGGAGTTGCCGAGCGTCCAGTCCGCCTCGGCGGTCTTGGAGAGGTACTTGGTGAAGTTGTCGGTGGTGCCCGCCTCGTCGGCGCGGTGCACCGCCTGGATCGCGGTCGACGGGAGCTTGGCGTCCGGGTTGTCGGCCTTGATCGCCGGGTCGTCCCACTTGGTCACCTTGCCGGCGAAGATCTTCGCCAGGGTGGCCGGGCTGAACTGGAGGTTGTCCGCGCCGCTGACGTTGTAGACCACGGCGACCGGGCCGATCACCATCGGCAGGTTGAGCGCCTGGCCGCCGACGCACTTGGCGTCGGCCTGCGGCTGCTCCTCCGGCTTGAGGGGGGAGTCCGAACCGGCGAAGTCTGCGGTACCGGCGATGAAGGCCTGGATGCCGGCGCCCGAGCCGCTCGGCTCGTAGTTGATCGTGGTGCCGGCGCACTTCTGCTGGTACGCCTTGATCCACTCGGCCATGGCGTTCTTCTGGGCCGAGGAGCCCTGCGCGTTCAGCGTGCCCGTCGCGCAGTCCACCGCGGCGGTGGAGCCGGAGGCGCCGGCGGGCTCGTTGTTGTCCGAGCCGCAGGCGCTGAGACCGAGAACCGCGGTAAGAGCGAGACAGGCGATGGCGCCGTGCCGCTGGAGCTTCACTTCAGGGGTTTCCCTTCACGTCTTTGGTCAGGTCGCCCGGAGTGCCGGGGGCCGGCGCTGACCGGCTGACACGAAAGGTAGGAGGGCCAGGTGGACGGTTCGCCGGACGCAAGTGAACGCGCGGTGAACACGTTCAGCCGACGAGATGGCCGTACGCTGAGGAAGGGTTGTCCATTTCGTGAACTAGCAGCCTGGTATCGCCTTTATGGCGATTTTCCGGGGCCGCGGAACGCTCAGCCGCGCTGGTAGTTGACGTGCGCGGACCACATGGCGAAGCCCAGCCGCTCGTAGAGCGCGACGGCGGCGGTGTTGCTCTCGTCCACGTAGAGCATCACCCGGTCCAGCCCGCGCTCGTCGCGCAGGTGGGTCAGGCCGGCGGCGGTGAGCACCCGGCCCAGCCCGCCCCGGTGCGCGGACGGGTCGACGCCGAGCACGTAGACCTCGCCGATACGGGCCGAGCCCGGCCGCTCGTGCACCTTGGTCCAGTGGAAGCCGAGCAGCCGCCCGGTCGTGGAGTCGACGGCGAGCAGGAAGCCGGCCGGATCGAACCACGGCTCGGCGATGCGTACGCGCAGGTCGTCGAGCGTCCACTTGCCCTGCTCGGGGTGCTGGGCGAAGGCCGCGTTGTTCACCGCCAGCCACGCCTCGTCGTCCTCGCCGGGGCGGAACGCGCGAAGCGTCACGCCGTCCGGCACCACCGGCTCGGGCAGTTCGGGGGTCAGCGGACGGCGCATCTGCCAGAGCACCCGCGCCCGGGCGAAGCCCAGGTCGACAGCGAGCGCGGCGGCCGACGGGTGGTCGCCGTGGGCCCAGGCGCGCAGCGGACCGGGCGCGGCGTCCACCACGCCCCGGGCCAGCGCCCGGCCGACGCCGCGCCGCCGGTACGCGGGATGCACGACCAGTTCGGCGCCGACGCCCTCGGCCGGGGCGGTGACGTCGAGATGCGCGTACCCGGTGAGTGTGCCGTCGGCGGTGCGGGCGGTGAGGTGCACGGCGGGCGCCTCGGGGTCGCGCAGCCGCAGCAGCACGTGCTCGTCGAGCGGGTCGGCGCCGTCGGTGTCCCCGGCGGCGCGGGCCAGCGCCAGCACCTCCGCGACCTCGGCCGGTGTCAGCCGGTCCGCCCGGTCGATCCGGTCGGTTGCGGGGCCACTGGTCGGCTCGGGGCTCATCTGAGTCACGGTAGCCGCCGTCCGGGGGCGGTTCGCGCCGGACGAGGGCGGCGGTCGGTGGCGCTCGTCACTGCGGGCCGACGGGCAACGACTCCAGCTCGAACCGCGCCAGTATCTCGGGCAGGAGTTGCTGCAACGCCGCGACCGTGCCGGAACGGTCCCCGCCCGCGTCGTGCATGAGCACGATCACCCCCGGTCCCATCTGTGTGCGGATCCTCGACTCGATGGTGAGCGCGCCCGGCGCCCTCCAGTCCGACGGGTCCACGCTCCAGTGCAGCGGGGTGAGGCCCAGGTCGGCGCAGGCCGAGATCACCGGGCGCGTCCAGGCCCCGCCCGGCTGGCGGTAGTACGCGATCCGCGCCCCCGGCGCGGCGGCCAGGATCGCGTCGTTCGTGCGCAGGATGTCGGCCCGGATCGTCGCCGGGGACCGCTTGCCCAGGTCGACGTCGTGCTCCCAGGAGTGGTTGCACAGGGTGTGCCCCTCGGCGACTATCGACCGGATCAGATCCGGATGGGCCTCGGCGTTCTCGCCGACGACGCAGAACGTCGCCTTCACGCCGTACTGGGCCAGCAGCGCGAGCACCTGCGGGGTCCAGCGCGGATCGGGGCCGTCGTCGAAGGTCAGCGCGACCCGGGACGAGCCGGTGACGACCAGGCTGCCGTACGGGCCGTCGCCGCCCGGTTCGACCGGGGCGGCGTCCGGCGCGGCGTCGGGGCTCGGCCCGGCGGTGGCCCGGCCGCCGGGGAAGTCCGTGCTGGGCGGCTGGTCGGCGTAGCGCGGTCCGTTGAGCGCGGTGGTGGCGCCGGCGTTCGACGGCGGGTGTTCCGGGACCAGGCTGCGGCCCAGCGCGAACGCCGAGCCGAGCAGGCCCGCGAGCACCACGGTCACGAGCCCGGTGGCGCGCAGCGTCGGGCCCCGCATCAGCGGCACCGGCCGTTCGTCGCCCCCGTGTTCACCGCACGCACCGCCGCCCCCTTTGCCCGGTAAATCCGGCAGTCAGGATATGTCTGACTGATCGGGCAAAAAGGGCGTTCTGCGGAAATGCCCCCTACCGGAGTGGGGCGTGGGCGGTCAGACCGGCAGCGGCGCGGGCTCCGACTCCGGCAGCGAACGCGACGGCGGGACGACGAACTTGTAGCCCACCTGGCGGACCGTGCCGATCATCGACTCGTACTCCGAGCCGAGCTTGGCGCGCAGGCGCCGCACGTGCACGTCGACCGTGCGGGTGCCGCCGAAGTAGTCGTAACCCCAGACCTCCCGCAGCAGCTGGTCCCGGGTGAACACCCGCCCCGGGTGCTGGGCCAGGAACTTCAACAGCTCGAACTCCTTGTACGTGAGGTCGAGCGGGCGGCCCTTCAGCTTGGCGGCGTAGGTGTCCGGGTCGATGTTCAGCTCACCGGCCCGGATCGAGCCGCCGGCGCCGGCGGTCGCGTTGCTCAGCCGGCCGACGGCGAGCCGCAGCCGGGCCTCCACCTCGGCCGGCCCGGCGCCGGCCAGGATCACGTCGTCGACACCCCAGTCCGCGTTGAGCGCGATCAGGCCCGCTTCGGTGACCACCGCGACGAGCGGTACGCCGAGCCCGGTGGCGTGCAGCATCCGGCACGTGGCGCGCGCCTCGCTCAGTTCGGAGCGGGCGTCCACCAGGACGGCGTCCGGCGTGGGGCCGGAGACCAGCGTGCGGACGTCGCGGGGTGCGGTGCGGACCGAGTGCGGCAGCAGGTCGAGTGCCGGCAACACCGCCGACGGCTCACCGGCCCGTGCGGTCACGAGCAGCAGGAGCTCCACGATCACCTCCGTCCCGGCGGCCCTTCGGCCGCGCGCGACCAGCGACACGCCCGGGTGAGGGCGGCGCTGTGAACTTGCGTGGGTCCCGGCGTCGCTGACGGGCGGGTAACGGCCTGAGCGTAACCGATGGACCCGCCGTCACCTCCGGGGTGCTTTCCCGTTTGCCCCTTCTGCCCTTGATCGCGGTGCAGGTTTTAACGTCACCGAAACCGGGACCTCCGCCGAGCCGCCCGGGTCTGGCACGATCGGGGCGTGTTTCCCTCCACCTCGCGCGACACCGGTCGTGAACCGTGGGCCGACGACCCGTCCGCCGGGCCCTCCGGCCCCGCCCGTGGCTACCCGCCCGCCCCGCGTACCGGCCCCGCCGACGAGGAGGGCGACCGGCCGGAGCGGAAGGGACCGCGTCGGCTACGGAAGGGCGGACCCGGCCGGCGCGCCGACGACGAGTCCGACGAGGCGCCCGAGGAGGAGATGCCACCGGTCCCGGTCCGCCGGCCGCTGGCGCTCACCGTCGCCGGCTTCGCCGCGCTGCTCGGCGTCGGCCTGGTGCTCGGCGCGCAGACCTCCGGCCCCGGGCACCGGCTGCCGTTCGCGGCCATCATCTTCGGCGTCCAGATGCTCTTCGTGCTCGCCTGGACGATGGCCATGCGACCGCCCGCCCTGCTGGTCGTCGCCCTGGTCAGCGCCGGCACGGCCGTGATCGCCGACGTCGCGGCGGTCCAGTCGGACATCGCCGGCCTGGCCCCGCTCGGCTACGCCGCGGCCGCCGGGCTGCTGCTCGCCGTGCTGGGGCAGCTCGTCCGGCGGGTGGACCGGGTCCGGGTGACCGACTCGCTCGGCGGCACCCTGCTCATCGTGGTGGGCGTGGTCGCCTTCGGCACGCTCGTCGTGCTCAGCCGGATTCCCAAGGGCACCCAGGCGATCACGGTCTGCCTCACCGCCGCCGGGGTGGCGTTGCTGGTGGCGCGGCTCACCGACGCGGTGGCGCCGTGGCCGCGGCTCGCCCCGCAGGTGCCGCGCGGCGCGGCCGGCGTGGTCGCGGGCGCGATGCTCGGCACCCTCACCAGCGCCCTGCTCGGCAGCTACCTGGTCGGTTTCACCCCGACCAGCGCCGCCCTGGTCGGCGTGGTCAGCGCCGCCACCGCCGTCCTGGCCGACCTCGCCGTGGGGTACGCCGAGGCGGGCCGCCTGATGGCCGGTGAACCGCCGACGATGTGGGTGGCCCGGCACATGCAGGGGCCGCTGGGCGGATTCGCGCTGGCCGCGCCGGCCGCGTACGCGATGTGCGTGCTGTTCCTCTGAAACGGTTGGGGAAGATTCGCCTCGGGTAAGTACGGTTGCGCCGCGAGACGCGGTGACGGCGGCGAGGACGGGAGGCGGCGTGGCAGAGGCGTATCCGGCGGAGGGCCGACCGCGGCGACGCGGCCGGAAGGTGCTGATCGGCTTCGTCGTCCTGCTGCTGGTGCTGGTCGGGCTGCTCGTCGTCGCCGACCGGGTCGCCGCCGGGGTCGCCGAGCGGGCGATCGCCGACCAGGTGCGGCAGGAGATCGCCAAGCAGGACGCGCAGTCCGCCGCGCCGCAGGTCGAGGTGGGTGGCTTCCCGTTCCTCACTCAGGTGCTCGACGGCCGGTACGAGCGCATCTCGATCCAGCTCACCGACGTGCGGGGCGCCGTCCAGGGTGACGCCGTGGAGGTGCCGAAGCTGGACGTGGACGCGCGCAACGTGACCGCGTCGCTGGACACGCTGCGCTCCGGCCGGGGCGACGTGGTGGCCGAGAGCGTGGACGGGCGGGGCACCGTCACCTACGAGAGCCTGGCCAAGCTGCTGGACCGTCCCGGGCTGACGCTCGGCGAGCGGAACGGCAAGCTCGCCGTCACCGCCCCGGTGGACATCCTCGGCGTCAAGCTCACCGTCAACGGCACCGCCGACGTCACGGTGGCCGGCGGCAAGGTGGCGCTGCGCTTCAACGACCTCACCGCCGACGGCCTGCCGAACGTGCCGCTGGCCCGGGCCGCGCTCACCCGGTACGCGCAGGGCATCTCGATCGACGTGCCGCTGCCGGAGCTGCCGTTCCAGCTCAACCTGCGCAAGGTGGAGCCGAAGCCGGAGGGCCTGGTGGTCACGGCGGACGCGGCGAACGTGCCCATCAACTCCGCCGGCTGAAAGCCGTACACGGCCGGTCCGGGGAGCGGGCCGGCCGTCCCGGATGCTGGTCGGCCTGGTGGCAGCTGTGGCGTGGGCTGGTAATCTCCCTGCCCATGGGGACCCACCTCACCAAACGGCGCGCGGTCGACCTGTGCCGCGTGGCCACCTGCCTGTGTCGCCCCGTCATCTGACGGCGGGGCTGTCTCCGGCCGCCTGAACGGCGGCCACCCAGGGTCCACGAACCTCTCCCGGTTCCCCTCAACGCCCGGCAGCGGCGCCGTCGCACGTACCCGTGATCCGTTCCTAGCTCTGGGTCCCGCGCGTGGTGCGACAACAATCGACATCGATCTCCGCGCGCAGGCTCACCAACCATCCTCACCAGGGAGTGATCTGATGAGTCGCGACACCGCACTCGTTTCGGCCGAGTGGGCCGAGAAGAACCTCGGCGCCCCGGGCGTCGTCTTCGTCGAGGTCGACGAGGACACCTCGGCCTACGACACCGGGCACATCGCCGGCGCCGTCAAGCTCGACTGGCGTACCGACCTGCAGGACCAGGTCCGCCGGGACTTCGTCAACAAGAGCCAGTTCGAGGCGCTGCTGTCGGACCGGGGCATCGCCAACGACGACACCGTGATCCTGTACGGCGGCAACAACAACTGGTTCGCCGCGTACGCGTACTGGTACTTCAAGCTCTACGGCCACGGCGACGTCAAGCTGCTCGACGGCGGCCGCAAGAAGTGGGAGCTGGACGCCCGTCCGCTCGTCACCGACGTGGTGGAGCGGCCGAAGACGCAGTACGTCGCGCAGGAGCCGGACACCTCGATCCGCGCGTTCCGCGACGAGGTGGTAGCCGCGATCGGCACCAAGAACCTGGTCGACGTGCGCAGCCCCGACGAGTTCGCCGGCCGCCTGCTCGCCCCCGCCCACCTGCCGCAGGAGCAGGCGCAGCGGGCCGGCCACATCCCGACCGCGATCAGCGTGCCGTGGTCCAAGGCGGCGAACGAGGACGGCACGTTCAAGTCCGACGACGAGCTGCGCAAGATCTACGCCGACGCCGGGCTGGACGACAGCAAGGAGACGATCGCGTACTGCCGGATCGGCGAGCGCTCCTCGCACAGCTGGTTCGTGCTCCAGGAGCTGCTCGGGCACCGCAACGTGAAGAACTACGACGGTTCCTGGACCGAGTACGGCTCGCTCGTCGGCGTGCCGGTGGCGCTCGGTGACGAGCCGGGGGAGGCCTGATGACCGCCACCTCCGCCGCCTCGACGGCTGCCGCCGGCTGCGCTGCGCCGGACCAGGCCGCCCCCCTCCCGGCCAGCCTGGACCTGGAGAAGGAAACCGTCATCACCGGCCGTGTGCTGTCCGAGTCCGGCGAGGTCGTGCCGGGCGCGTACGTGCGGCTGCTCGACTCCACCGGTGAGTTCACCGCCGAGGTGGTGACGTCGCCGGCCGGGCAGTTCCGGTTCTTCGCCGCGCCGGGCTCGT
Organism: Micromonospora sp. D75; assembly: GCF_018070405.1. Taxonomy (NCBI): domain Bacteria; kingdom Bacillati; phylum Actinomycetota; class Actinomycetes; order Micromonosporales; family Micromonosporaceae; genus Micromonospora; species Micromonospora sp. D75. The sequence continues at coordinate 6,466 of NZ_JAGPXV010000016.1, read as the reverse complement.
GGACGCTGCGGGCGTTGTCCCGCCAGGGCAACGGCGACACCGCCGTCGCCGCGGCTCGCGGGATCAACGAGGTGACCGTCTCGGTCGCCGCCTGACCCACGCTCTGATCGTGGCCCGCCACCCCAGCCGGGTGGCGGGCCACGAGCCGTTCCGGTGACTGTGCGGCTTGCCCGTGGCTGGCAGGCTGGACGGCGGCGCGCCCCGGACGCGCCGGAGGGGGATCAGGTGCCCGACGACGCCGCTGCCCACGCAGTTCGCTATCTGATCGACTTCATCGACGGCAACCGGGGTGAGGAGATCGCCCGCGAACTCCAGCGCACCGCCGGGTCCGGCCGCGCGCGCCCGTTCGACGTCTCGGTCGCCAGCCTCGACACGGACCTGTCGTTCCTCACGAAGCGGGCCACGCTCGTCACCGACAAGCTGGTCCTCTCCCAGCCCGGCGGCAAGCACTGCTACCTGGCCAACCGGGAGACCTGCAAGAGGTGCGGCAAGGATCCGGATCACTGCGACCCGCGCTGCCGGTACGAGGACATCCGAATCGACCAGCTCTACGCCGAATGCGACGACCTGGACCGCCTCGGCGCGTACCTGCGGGACTGCGCGCCGCTGCTGGAGCTGGGGCAGCTCGTCTACTTCCCGCAGACCTTCCGCCGCACCCACCTGGAGTCGCGCGCGCCGGACGCCCAGTCGACCTCCTCGCCGTTCGACACGATGGGCCGGATCGAGCTGGGCGACAACCCGGACCGCACACTCGACCTGATCGTCAAGGGGCACCGGGTCGTCGACGTGCCGAGCGGGGATCCGGTGAAGGCGCGGCTGGTGACCCCACTGCTCCAGCTCGACCTGCCGATGCTGGAGGGCACCTCGCTCCGGGACTACTGCGCCATCCTGACCCAGGAGAGCGACGCGCTCGCCGCGACCCAGGCGTACCTGCGCGGCCGGATGCTGGACGTCGACACGGATCCGGACAAGGCGCTGGTGCAGCTCGCGAAGCTCGACGCGGAGATCCAGGAGGGGGTGCGGGCGGCTCGCTCCGAGGTCGCCCGGGTGGCCCGGCGCTCGGCGGTGCAGGCCGCGGGCGCCGCGGTGGCGACCGTCGCCGCGACGCTGGTGGCGGTCGAGGGCACCCACCTGGCGCCGGTGCTCGGCATGCTGGGCGCGGGCGGGTTCTTCTCCGCGGTGCTCGCCGCCGACCAGTACGCCGACCGTCGTGGCGAGCTGCGGCAGCGCCCCTTCTACCTGCTGTGGCTGCTGTCCCGCCGGTCCGTCCCGGCCTGACCGGGCGTGCCGAGGCGCGGCCGGGTGCCTCGCCGGCACGTGACACCATTGCCGGGTGACTGCCGTCGAGACGGGCTACGCCCCGCCCAACCCTGGAGATCAGCCGGGCGCCGGCCGGCGTCGGCTGCGCTGGCTGACGGCCGCCACTGTGGCGTGGGCCGTGCTGCTGGCCGGGCTGACCTGGTGGTCGGTGCGGACCGACCCGCCGACGGTCAAGGAGCAGCGCTCACTGGACCAGGCCGGTCCGGTGGTGGACCGGGCGATCGGCGAGCTGACCGGCGCGGTCGGCGCCGACGGCGTACCCGCGCTCGTACCGGACCGCCTGGAACGCGGCTGCCGGATCACGCCGATGGACTCCGGCGCGACGCTCGAGCGCGGCGTCGAGGTGGCGATCGGCGGCGACGACGTACGCGAAGTGCTGCGACGCGTCGCCGACCGGCTGCCGCAGGCGTGGCGGGCGGGCGTGTCGACGTTCGACGGCGAGCCGCTGCTGCGCGCCGACGCGGGCGACTTCGTCGCGGTCGAGGGCCGGGCCGACGGCCCGGGCCGGATCCTTCTGACCGCCGCGACCGGCTGCCGGCCGCTGGGTTCCGGCTACCGCGCGCCGACCGCCGACGCCGCTGCCGAAGCCGCCGCGCTGGCGTCGGCGCTGGGCCGGTGGGGCGGCGCGACCGGCGCGGTCCAGGTCCTGACCGCGCCCTGCCCCGGTGGGGGCGCGGCCCGCACCGCCCGGGGTGAGGCCGCCGCGCCGGCGGATCAGCCGCTCGCCGCCGCGTTCGGCGGTGGCATCGCGCCGGTGGTGGACTCCGCCGACCGGTACGCGCGCCCCGGCGAGCCGGCCGTGCTGGCCGAGCGGGCCGACGAGCGGGTGCGCGTGGCGGTGACCACGCCCTGCCCGGCCTGACTCACCGGCCGGGCAGCCCGAGCGGCGGCGGTGCCGGTTCCTCGTGCGGTTCCCGGCTGCGGCCCAGCGCGTCCACCCGGCCCCAGCGGCCCGGGATGTCGAGCAGTTCCACCCGGCCCATCCCCGGCGGTACGGCCGGGTCGATGATCAGGTGCTCGCCCTGCGGCTCCAGTCCCAGGATCACCCGTAGCAGCAGCAGAGGCGTACCGGCGGACCACGCCTGCGGGCTGCACGCGGTGGGGTACTCCACCGGGTAGTCGGTGAGGCCACGTTCGTAGCCGGCGAACACCTCGGGCAGCCGCCCGTCGAAGAAGTGCGACGCGCAGAGCAGCGCGTCGCCGATCCGGCCGGCCTCCTGCCGGAAGCCGTACCGCCACAGACCCCAGGCGATGATCGAGTTGTCGAACGGCCACACCGTGCCGACGTGGTATCCGACCGGGTTGTACCGGCCCTGGTCGTCGGCGAGCGTGCGTACCCCCCAGCCGGAGAACAGGCGCGGGCCGAGCAGATGGGCGGCGACCGCGGGGGCCCGGGACTCGTCCACGATGCCGCTCCACAGCAGGTGGCCGATGTTCGAGGAGAGCGCGTCCACCTGCCGCCCGCGCGGATCGAGCGCCAGCGCGTAGTACTCCCGGTCGGCGATCCAGAAGTCGCGGTTGAACCGTTCCTTCAGCGCCGCCGCCTCCTGCTCCAGCCGGTCCGCGTACGCCGGATCCTGCCAGTAGGTGCGGGCCAGGCGGGCGGCGCGCATCTTCGCGTCGTACGCGTACCCCTGCAGCTCGCAGGTGGCCCGGGGGAACTCCGGCATCCGCCCGTCGGCGTAGGAGATGGCTTCCGGTGAGTCCTTCCAGCACTGGTTCGGCAGCCCCGTCTCCGGGTTGCGGGACATGTACCAGACGTAGCCGGTGCCGAGCAGGTCCCCGTACGTGTCGAGCCAGGTCAGCGCCGCCCGGGTCTCGTACTCCAGCTTGCGTACCAGATCGGCGTCCCCGGTCCACCGCTCGTACTCGTCGAGCAGGATCACGAACAGCGCCGTCGTGTCGGCCGCGCCGTAGTACGGCGAGTGCGGCTGTTCCTCGAATCCGGCGCTCTCGCCGTAGCGCAGCTCGTGCAGGATCTTGCCCGGCTCCTCGTCGCGGAAGTCGTCGACCCGGCTGCCCTGAAGACCGGCCAGCATGATGATCGTCGGTTTGACCAGGTCGGGGAGGAACGGCAGCACCTGGAGCGAGGTGAAGATGCTGTCGCGGCCGAACAGCGTCATGAACCAGGGCAGGCCGGCCGCGAGCAGCCGGACGCCGAGCGTGATCGACTCGTACCGGAGCGCGGCCAGGTCGTTGAGGCTGCGCCGGTACGCGCTGGCCAGCGGCTCGCAGTCGCAGCCGAGCTTCGGCGCACGGCTGATCAGGGCGCTCTGCTCGGCCTCGATCTCGGCCGCCGTGCGCTGGCCGCCCAGCGGCAGGATGGCCCGGATGTCCTCACCACGCGCGCCGTAGATGATGGTGCTGACGTGCAGCCGGGTGGTCCACTCGCCGTGCGGGCTGATCCGGACCCGGAAGGTCATCCCGTCCGCGTCGACCTCGACCGGCGCGCTGCTGGTCACCAGCGTCTCGCGGCGGAACGCCTCCCGGCGGTAGGTGAGCCGCAGGCCGTTCGGTTCCACCGTCGGCGTGGTGAGTCCCTTCTTGTCGCGCCGGTTCTTGATCTCCAGAAGGTCGGCGAAGTCGGAGCCGATGTCCAGCCGGAGGTGGAACTCCTGTTCCTGCTCGGAGTGGTTGAGCACGGTCAGTTCCTCGTCGAGGCTGCCGCCGATGGCGCGGCTGCGGATCACCGAGACGTTGGCGTCCAGGTAGTGCGTCGGCTCGCCGGGGACCAGGAAGAACCGCGTCTTGTACGACAGCGAGTCGTCGATCGAGAGCGCGTGCAGACGTTGCCCGTCGATGGTGAGGAACCAGGTGGACAGGAACCGGGTGTCGAAGGAGAACAGCCCGGTGGGGAAGTCGTACGACGGTTCGATGTTGCCGCGATCGTCGCTGACCAGGAACGTGTTGCCGTCGAGGATGCTGACCCGGTCCTTCACACCAGCCGCCGGACGTGCTCGCGGGCGGCGTCCCGGGGGTCCCGCACGTCGGGCCGTTGCGGCAGGAATCGGCGGAACGCCAGGAACAGCACGACGTGGCCGCTGAACGTGGCCTCGTTGCGCAGCACCGCCGCCATGCCGGCCGCCCGCCCGGTGACGAGCTTCTCGAACAGCTCGGTGGACAGCGTCAGCACGCCGTCCGCCGGCCGTAGCTCCTCCCGGCTCACCTGTGCCGTGCCGGGGGCCAGCGTCACGTACCAGTGCTCGGTGCGGTTGCCGTCGGCCAGGTCGATCTGGAGTGTCCCGCCGATCGGGCTGTTCAGAACGGCTGCGGCACGCGCCGGCAGCGACGCGAAGAACTCCTGGATGGCCTGACTCACATTCGCATGGTAGGCAGCATCCGGACATGCCGGGTCAGGATCGGCGCACTGGGCAGAATGGACAACCCGGGCCGGTTGTCAGTAGACCAGCGCCTGTGCGCCCTCGGTCATCGCTTCCTCGACGAACACGGCGGCGCCCGCGATGCGTACGCCGGGGATGACGTCGCCGGTGCCGATGTCCCGCCGGGCCGCGCACTGGGTGCAGGCGGTCACCCGGCCGGTGGCCAGGACGACGTGCAGCAGCTCGCCCAGTGGCGCGGAATGCGGCAGCTCGAACGACTCGGCCCGGCCGGGGAGCGCGAACCAGGTCGATTCGCCGGTGAGCCAGAGCGAGACGTCCACCCCGGCCGCGGCGGCGGTGGCGGCGACTGTGAACGCCTGGGCGCAGCGTTCCGGGGAGTCCGCGCCGGCGGTGGCCTTGACGACGAGAGAGCGCGCCATGCCACCCAGCATAGGATGGTCCGGATGGTTACCGAGATCGGGTTCGTCAGCCTGCTGGTCGCCGGCCTGGGCGCGCTCGCCGGTGGCCTGGCCTATCTCGCGGTCCGCATAGCTAGAGGTAAGTGGTGAATCTGTGAGTGAGAATCCGCTTCAGCCGCCGTGGTTGAACGCGCCGCCGGTCGAGGAGTACCCGTACGAGGAGAGCCACGACCTGCGCGTCGGCCCGAAGCTGCACCCGAGCCTGGACGGCCTGCTGCCGTACATCGGGGTGTGGCGCGGCCGGGGCCGGGGTGGGTTCCCGACGATCGAGGACTTCGACTACGCGCAGGAGATCCGGATCAGCCACGACGGCCGGCCGTTCCTGTTCTACGAGTCGCGGGCCTGGATCCTGGACGAGCAGAGCCGTCCGGTCCGGCCGGCCGGCCGCGAGGTGGGCTGGTGGCGTCCGGTGCTCGACGGTGAGCGGGTCACCGACGAGCTGGAGGCGTTGATGACCACGCCGACCGGCGTGATGGAGCTGCACATCGGCAAGCGCAAGGGCACCCAGATCGAGTTCGCCACCGACGCGGTCGTGCGTACCGCGACGGCGAAGGAGGTCACCGCCGGCGCCCGGCTGTTCGGCATCGTCGAGGGCGCTCTGCTGTACGCGCAGGAGATGGCCGCCGTGGGTCAGCCCTTGAGCCCGCACCTCTCCGCCCGCCTCACCCGGGTGGCCGGCTGACCCGTCCCGCTTCCCCGGTTGATCATGAAGTTGACGGCGTCGGCTGCCCGATTTGTCACCGCCAACTTCATGATCAACGGGGGGAGGGCCGGGGGAAGTTCAGGAGGGCCTGGATGCGGGGGGTCAGGGGGGAACTCGGGCGGGGGGTTCCATTCAGGGTCGTGACCTCTGTGGGGCCGCGTAGTGAGCTGGTCAGCCAGATCGCCTCGGCGGCGTGCAGGTCGGGCACTGTGGGCAGGTGCTCGGCCGGGGTCAGGCCCAGCTCTCCGGCACGGCTCACCAGGTGGTGGGCGGTCACGCCGGGCAGGATGCCGGTCTGCGCCGCCGGCACCGTGCAGAGCGTCCCGCCACGCAGCCACACCACGTTCGCGGTGGGTCCCTCCAGCACGTAGCCGTCGGTCGAGACCCAGAGCACGTCGTCCACGCCCGTCCGCTGCGCCCAGCGCCGGGCGGCGGTGCTGAGCGCGTACGAGGTGGACTTCACGCCGTTCGGCAGCCACCCCAGCTCGGGGCGGGACCGGGCGGCCACCCCGAGCGGCAGCGTGGCCACCGTCACCCCGGTACGCCGAGCCAGCCGGGCGGCGGCGGGCACCTCGCCCAGCGTGGCGTACACCGTGGCCCGCCCGCCGCCCTCCGGCCCCCGGGTGCTGACCAGCCGCAACGCG
>NZ_JAGPXV010000159.1:0-10172 GCF_018070405.1 Micromonospora sp. D75 | reverse complement strand
GTTCCCCCGGGGGTAGGGACGTGCCGATCAACGCACGGAACGAAGGGACGGTACCGGAGCGACGCATCGCCGCGCCAGCGTCGTACGGTGGGAATTCCCATCGATTCGACAGACGGCAGGGGCGGGATGGTCACCCATCCCGCCCCTGCCGCGGTGCGTTATGTGAACGGCCCTCATGGGCCGATGGAGGACGACGGTCCCCGACGGACGCCGCCAGCGTAATGGCGTCGCCGGCTTGCCGGGCGGTGCTCACCCGGGTCGCCGCCGACCTGTTACCTGCCTGCTCGCGGCCCGGATCGGTGGTGTCGCGCGGGCAGGCTAGCCGCCGGTGATCACGCAGGTGAAGACCCCTGGCGGAAGCTTCACCGGAAACGGGCGGAGCTCCGGCCGCACGACGGGAGCCGACCGGCCGAACGGGGGAACGAGGTCAGTTGACCTCGACCAGCGGCAGCGACTTCCCGGCCCCGCCGCCGGGCAGAGCGATTGACGAGAAGTGCGAGACCACGCGGTCGTCGCTCGGGTCGTCGGCGGGCGTGTGGTGCACCGCGAGCCGGTTGTAGAGCGTGTCCCGCTGGGCGGGGATCCGGTCGGCCGACCGGATCATGCCGATCAGCTCGTGCAGGTTGGAGCGGTGCCGGGCCCCGGCGGAGGAGATGACGTTCTCCTCCAACATGATCGAGCCGAGGTCGTCCACGCCCATGTGCAGCGCGAGCTGCCCGACGTCCTTACCGGTGGTCAGCCAGGACGCCTGCAGGTGCGGCACCGTCTCGAAGAACAGCCGGGCCACCGCGACCAGCCGCAGGTATTCCAGCGTGGTCGCCTGGGTGCGGCCCTTCAGGTGGTTGTTCTCCGGCTGGTACGTCCACGGGATGAAGGCCCGGAAGCCGCCGGTGCGGTCCTGCACGTCGCGGATCATCCGCAGGTGCTCGATGCGCTCGGCGTTGGTCTCGCCGGTGCCCATCATCATGGTGGCGGTCGACTCCAGGCCCTGCCGGTGGGCCAGCTCCATGACCTCCAGCCAGCGGGCGCCGGACTCCTTCAGCGGCGCGATCGCCTTGCGCGGCCGGTCCGGCAGCATCTCGGCGCCGGCGCCGGCGATCGAGTCCAGGCCGGCGGCCTTGATCCGGGCGATGGCCTCGTCCAGGCTCACGCCGGAGACCTTCGCCATGTGCAGGATCTCGCTCGGGCCGATCGAGTGGATCGCGAGCTGCGGGTACGCCTTCTTGACCGAGGAGAACAGCTCCTCGTAGTACTCCACGCCGTAGTCCGGGTGGTGGCCGCCCTGGAGCATGACCTGGGTGGCGCCCAACTCGACCGCCTCGCCGCAGCGGCGCAGGATCTCCTCGGTCGGGTGGGTCCAGCCCTCCTTGTGCTTGGGGGCCCGGTAGAACGCGCAGAACTTGCACGCCGTCACGCAGACGTTCGTGTAGTTGATGTTGCGGTCGATCAGGTACGTGACGATGTTGTCCGGGTAGCGGCGCCGCCGTACCGCGTCGGCCGCCTCGCCCAGCGCGTGGAAGGGCGCGTCGGTGTAGAGCAGCAGCGCCTCCTCGGGCGTGATGCGCCCGCCGTCCGCGCCGCGTTGCAGGATGTCGTCGATCTCCCGGTTCGCCGTCACACTCCCGAGCGTACGTCGCGGGCCCGACGGCGGGAAACGCCACTCCTCACCCGGTGACGAGAGACCCACCCGGTCAGGGCATCCCCGGACTGGCCACCGGCAGCCCGATCGCCCTGGCCGCCTCCAGCAGCCGCTTGTCGTACGTGACGAACGCGACGAACTCGGCCGCCGCCTGCCGGGCCAGGACCTCGGCGGTGGCGAGGTGGACGGCGTCCAGGCTGCGCAGCATCGGCTCCGGATACGCGCCCGCCGTCGCACGGACCGTGGCGTCGATCTCGACCCGGTAGAGACGTCCCAGCACCGAGGGGACACCCACCAGCGCCTGTGGAGCGGCACGACGCAACGCCCGCGGCACCTCCACCTCGACGAGAGCCGACGACACCAGCGCGGTGCCGGCGCGCTCGTTCAGCCAGCCGAGCAGATCCGGCGTCTCCGCCTCCCGCCGCAGCATCTTGATGACCGCCGCCGAGTCGAGGTAGATCACCAACGCTCCTCGTCGCGTGCCTCGACCAGCGCGGCCGCGGCGTCCACCGTGGGATCCCCGAGCACCGGCGGCATCGGGACCGGGCCGGTCGTGGTCGGGGCCGTGGCCCGGCCCTCGGCCACCAACCGGCCGAGAAGCGCGTCGCCGGCCAGCACCGGGACCAGGCGGGCGATCGGCTCACCCCGATCGGTCACCTCGACCGTCTCACCGGCGCGCACCCGCGCCAGCACCCGGCTGGTGTGCTGGTTCAGCTCCCGGACGGCGATCTGCTCCATCAGGCAAGTGTAGAACGTAACGTTCTACCCGTCACGGATGGTGGTCGACCCGAAGCGCCACCGCGGGAAGCGGAGCGCTGGCGTCGCCCGTCTACGCTCTCGGCGTGTCAGTCGTATCGCCCCCGCCCACCCCCGTACGCGTGGCCGGCGCCCGCTCCGCCCTCTGGTCCCTCACGATGACCGCCGTGCTCGTCGGCTTCGGCCTCGCCGTGATCGTCGTGACCGCGGCGGTCGGCCACCTCACCGTGGGACTCCCGATCGCGGTGCCGATCTCCGTCGGCCTGGTCGGCTGCCTCGCCTTCGCGGTCGGCCTGCGCCTGCTGCACCGGGGCTGGTGGCTGACCCTCCTGTCGGTGCTGCCGGCCCTGTTCGTGCTGGTGGGCGCCGTCCAGCTCGCCCCCGAGTCGGTGCTCCGGGAGCGCGGCGTCGCCCAGCAGGTGACCATCACCGACGTGCAGACGGCCGGCAAGCGGCACGAGTTCACCCTCCAGGGCGACGCCGGCCGGCTGGACGAGCCGCTGGTCTACCGGGGCAGTTCCCCCGGCTACCGGGTGGGCCAGCGGCTGACTGTGCTCGTCGACCCGCGTGGTGAGGTGGAACTGACCGACGCGCGGGACGTGGACCCGGACGGAAAGCGGGGCATGCTCGTGTTCGGCGCGGCGGGATGGACCCTGTTCGCGCTCGTCGGCGGGTGGCGCGGCCACGTCAGCCGGGCCCGTGGCCGCGCCGCCACGGCACCGCCCGTGGTGATCTGAGCGGCGGCGCCGCTAGGCGTCGTAGTCGACGGTCAGCTCGTCGGTGACCGGGCTCGACTGACAGGTCAGTACGTAACCGGCGGCCACCTCGTCGGGCTCCAGCGCGTAGTTGCGCGCCATCGTCACCTCGCCGGACGTCACCTTGGCCCGGCAGGTCGAGCACACCCCGCCCTTGCAGGCGTACGGCAGCTCGCCGCGCACCCGCAGCGCCGCGTCCAGCACCCGCTCGTCCCGGCCCATCGTGAAACTGGACGAGCGCCCGTCCAGCACGATCGTCACGTCGGTGCCCGCGCCGGGCCGCTCGACCTCACGCCGGACCGGCTCCGGCGGGGCGTCGACGTGGAACAGCTCGGTGTGCACCGCCGCGTCCGGCACGCCGCGGCCGGCCAGCACCGCCTTGGCGTCCACCACCATCCCGTACGGGCCGCAGAGGAACCACTCCTCGATCTCGTCCCCCGGTACGACGGTGTCGAGCAGCCGGGTCAGCCGCTCGGCGTCGATCCGCCCCGACAGCAGCGCCGACTCGCCCATCTCCCGGGACAGCACGTGCACCAGGTGCAGCCGGGTCGGATAGCGGTCCTTCAGGTCCGCCAGCTCCTCGGCGAACATCACCGAGTTCGCCGTGCGGTTGCCGTACACCAGCGTGAACGTGCTGCGCGGCTCGGTCGCCAGCGCGGTCGCGGCCAGGCCGAGGACCGGGGTGATGCCGGAACCGGCGACCACCGCGCCGTACCGGCGGGCCCGGTCCGGGGTGAACGCGGAGGTGAAGTGGCCCAGCGGCGGCAGCACCTCGACGGTGTCGCCGCCACGCAGCGCGCCGCAGGCGTACGCGGAGAACGCCCCGCCCGGCACCTCACGCACCCCGACCCGCAACCGGCCGTGCCGGGCCAGCTCGTCGGGGGTAGAGCAGATCGAGTACGACCGCCGCACCTCCCCGCCGTCGGCGTCGGCCGGGCGGCGGACGGTGAGGTGCTGCCCGGCGGAGAACGCGAACGTCTCGCGCAGCTCCTCCGGCACCGCGAACGTGATCGACACCGAGTCGTCGGTGAGCCGGTCCACGGCGGCCACGGGCAGCGGGTGGAAGACCGGCCGGCGGCGAACCGGCCGCGTGATGGTGACAGTCACAGCGCCTTCAGGTGGTCGAAGGGTTCGGAACAGGAGCGGCAGCGCCACAGCGCCTTGCACGCGGTCGAGCCGAAACGGCTGATCTGGGTGGTCTCCGGCGACCCGCAGCGCGGGCAGCGTACGGCCAGCGTCAGCGGCACCACCGTGTCGTCGCCGCGCGGCGCGGGCGGGGCGATGCCGGCGGCGGCGAGCTTGGCCCGGCCGGCGTCGGAGATCCAGTCGGTGCTCCACGCCGGGTGGTAGACAGTGCGGACCTCGGCGTCCGGATGCCCGGCGGCGGCCAGCGCCCGGCGGATGTCCGCCCGGATCACGTCCATGGCCGGGCAGCCGGTGTAGGTGGGGGTGATGGTGACGACGACCCGGCCGGTGCCGGGCTCCTCGTCGACGGCGCGCAGGATGCCCAGCTCGTCGATGGTGATGACCCGGATCTCCGGGTCCACCACCGCCGCCGCGGCGTTCCTCGCGCTTGTCACCAGCTCGCTCCGGGGTGGGCGCGGTGCAGCACCTGCATCTCGGCGAGCAGGTACGAGAGGTGCTCGGTGTGCAGGCCGTCCCGGCCACCACCGGGCGTCCAGCCCGTCTCCGGGCGGGTGAGCGTCGCCTCGTCCAGCACGGCGGACACGGTGGCGTCGAAGTCGGCCCGAAGGGTGGACGGGTCGACCGGCGCCGCCGGATCCGGGTTGAACAGCTCGTGGACGTACGGCCACACCTCGTCGACCGCGTCCTGCATGCGTCGGTGCGACTCCTCCGTGCCGTCGCCGAGCCGCTTCACCCACAGCGCCGCGTGGTCCAGGTGGTACGCCGACTCCTTGCGCGCCTTCGCGCCGACCGCCGCGAGCCGTTCGTCCGCGCAGCCGGCCAGCGCCGTGTAGAGCGGCACCTGGTACGCGGCCAGGAAGAACAGCTTCGCCATGGTCACGCCGAAGTCGCCGTTGGGCAGCTCGACCAGCAGGCAGTTGCGGAACTCGCGGTCGTCGCGCAGGTAGGCCAGGTCGTCCTCGTCGCGGCCGGCGCCCTCCAGCTCGCCCGCGTACGTGAGCAGCAGCCGCGCCGCGCCGAGCTGGTCGAGGGCGATGTTCGCGAGCGCGATGTCCTCTTCCATCTCCGGCGCGCGGGAGGTCCACTCGCCGAGGCGCTGCGCCGCGATGAGCGCGTCGTCGCCGATGGCGAGCGTGAAGTCGAACCGGCTCATAGGTGCGCCGCCCCTTCGGGGACCTCGTAGAAGGTGGGGTGCCGGTAGACCTTGTCGGCGGCCGGGTCGAAGAACGAGTCCTTCTCGTCCGGGCTGGACGCGGTGATCGCGCTCGCCGGCACCACCCAGATGGATACGCCCTCCTGGCGGCGGGTGTAGAGGTCCCGGGCGTTGCGCAGGGCCAGCTCGGCGTCGGGGGCGTGCAGGCTGCCGACGTGGGTGTGCGACAGGCCACGGCGCGCCCGCACGAAGACCTCCCAGAGGGGAGAGGACGAGCCGCTCATGCCGTGCCCGCCGGGCATGCCCTCACGGCCCTCGCTGCGCTCGGTGCGTTCGCTCATGCTGGACTGACCGGGCATGCCCTCACGGCCCTCGCTGCGCTCGGTGCGTTCGCTCATGCCGCCACCGGCTCCTTTCGATCTGACCGCTTCGCGGCGTACGCCGCGGCGGCCTCCCGTACCCACGCGCCGTCGGCGTGTGCCTTGCGCCGGTGCGCCATGCGCTCCCTGTTGCACGGCCCGTTGCCCTTGATCACCCGCATCAGCTCGTCGTAGTCGGGCTGGGTGTAGTCGTACGCCTGCCGCTCGTCGTTCCAGCGCAGGTCCGGGTCGGGCAGGGTGAGGCCGAGCACCTCCGCCTGGCCGACGCACATGTCGACGAAGCGCTGGCGCAGCTCGTCGTTGGAGAAGCGCTTGATCTTCCAGGCCATCGACTGGGCGCTGTGCGTCGAGTCACCGTCCGGCGGGCCGAACATGGCAAGTGACGGGTACCACCAGCGGTCCACCGCGTCCTGAGCCATCGCCTTCTGCGCTTCGGTGCCGTGCGCCAGCGTGTGCAGGATCTCGTAGCCCTGCCGCTGGTGGAACGACTCCTCCTTGCAGACCCGGATCATCGCCCGGGCGTACGGGCCGTAGGAGCAGCGGCACAGCGGCACCTGGTTGACGATCGCCGCGCCGTCCACGAGCCAGCCGATCGCGCCGACGTCGGCCCAGGTCAGCGTCGGGTAGTTGAAGATCGAGCTGTACTTCTGCCGCCCGTCGAGCAGCAGGTCCACCAGCTCGTCGCGGCTGATGCCGAGCGTCTCGGCCGCCGCGTAGAGGTAGAGGCCGTGGCCGGCCTCGTCCTGCACCTTCGCCAGCAGGATCGCCTTGCGCTTGAGCGACGGCGCCCGGCTGATCCAGTTGCCCTCCGGCTGCATGCCGATGATCTCGGAGTGCGCGTGCTGCGCGATCTGCCGGATCAGCGTCCTGCGGTACGCCTCGGGCATCCAGTCGCGGGGCTCGATCTTCTGGTCCGCGTCGATGACGTCGGCGAAGTACGCCTCGACGTCCTCGTCCGGCGCCGGACCGCCGCGCCGCGCACGCGCCGCCGCTTCACGCAGCGCCGCCTCCGCGGCCTCCACTTCGCCGAGCAGGCCGCCGCCCGGAGCGTCCTCCGGCGGAGCGAAGTCATTGCCATACATGTAGCTAGTGTTACAGCTCGGCACGATTGACACCAGAGGGTGTAACAGCATTCGCGAGCCGCCTTCCACGACCGGACAAGCGCCTGCCGTCATCGCCAGCAATCGGAGAGTGACTGTGATGTCGATCACTCAATGAAGGTGAAACCCCCCAAGGCTGGCAAAGCACGTCAATAACCCGCCCTTCCCACCAAGTCGGCGGGTGTCGAGCCCTGGCATATCGACAGTCCGGAAGTAGACTTCCCCCGGCAAGCCGTTCGGCTCCAAGATCGTCACCGTTCAGGCCAACTTCCCCCGGCCTTGTGGCGACCGGAGCGAAACCTGCGGAAGCGCCGGTCCCCCCGGCCATACATCTGGAGTTCACCACTCATGCGACCTCGCGTGACCATGGTGCTCGCCATCGTGGCGGTCCTCGTCGGTGGCGTCATGCTGGTGCCCGCCGCGTACGCCAAGTTCGCCGGCGGCAGCGGCGAGGGCGGCATCGGCGGCGGTGGACAGGTCCCGGCGCCGAGCCCGACCGCCCCCGCACCGCCGACGCTCGCCGACGCGCCGGTCTCGGTGAAGTTCGAGGGCGAGTTCTTCTCCTGGGCACTGATGGACCGCGAGACGGGCACCGTCACCGGCGCGAAGAACATGAACCAGACCAGCTCCACCGAGTCGATGCTCAAGGCCTGGATCGTCGCGGACTACCTGCGCCAGCTCGGCGAGAAGGAGCCGAGCGACGACCTGAAGAAGGCGGCGATCCTGGCGATCCGGGACAGCGACGACGACGGCGCCAACCGGGTCTACCGGGCGGCCGGCGGCTCCTACAAGCCGCAGCCGGGCGGCAAGCCGGACCCGGTCATCGCGCGCGCGATCCGGATCTGCGGCCTGACCGACACCAGGCCCGGCGACGTGCCCGACTACGAGGGCTGGTGGAGCTTCACCGAGATGTCCCCCCGGGACGCCGTTCGCCTCGGCGACTGCATCGCCGACGGCCGCGCCGCCGGGCCCAAGTGGACGGAGTGGCTGCTCAGCGAAATGACCAAGGTGGCCGGCAGCGTCAAGCAGCAGGAGGAGCGCTCCGGCGGCGGCCGGTGGGGCATCATCGACGGCCTGCCCGCGACGATCAAGGCGCAGGGCCCGGTGCACATGAAGAACGGCTGGACGCGGCTCGCCTACGACGGCAACTGGCACGTCAGCTGCTTGGCGTTCACCGACAAGTGGAGTCTCTCGGTCATGATGCGCTACCCGGCCAGGGCCGGCCTGTCGTACGGCGCGAAGATGTGCGCCAGCGTCGCCACCCAGCTCGTGACGCCGCAGCCCGGCGCCGCGCTCAAGGTGCCGCAACAGCCGGCCGGGAAGCTCTGATGGCCGGCGCCCGGCGTCGACCCGGCAGCCATCGCCGCCCGCTGGCGTTCAGCGCCCTGGCAGTGGTTCTCCTCGGACTGCTCGGCCTCTCCCTGCGGGTGATCCCCGGCTCGCCGCTGGAGGCCACCGCAAGCTCGCACCCCGAGCCGACCAACGAGCGGTCCGCCCGGCAACCGGTCGACCGCAACGCGCCGCGCGTCGCCCCCTCACCGGCGCTCACCCCGCTGCCGTTCCAGGAGAAGAACCTGGACAGCCTGAAGATCAAGGGCTGGTACGCCTGGTCCGTGCTGGACAAGCGCACCGGAAAGATCATCGGCTCGGCGAACATGGACGAGACCAGCACTACCGCTTCGCTGATCAAGTCCTGGGTGGTGGCCGACTACCTGCGCCTGCGCGCCGAGGACGGCAGGACGCCGAGCGAGGCGAAGCTGGCCGACGCCACGAAGATCATTCGCGACAGCGACAACACCCGCGCCCAGGAGTTCTACGAGAGCGTGGGCGGTTCCGACTCGATCGAGCGGCTCATCTCGATCTGCAAGCTCACCGACACCGAGGTCGCCGACGACGGCGGCTGGAGCCGCACCGAGCTGTCCCCCCGGGACACCGCCCGGCTCGGGCTCTGCATCGACGACGGCCGCGCGGCGGGGCCGAAGTGGACCAAGTGGCTGCTCAACGAGATGCGCCAGGTACGCGCCCCCGGTGACTTCGGCATCCGCAAGGCGTTCCCGGCCGCCCAGCAGAAGAAGATCGCCATCAAGAACGGGTGGATCGACCGGGACAAGGAAAAGGAGTACCACGTCAACTGCCTCGCCATCGGCGACACGTGGACGATGGGCGTGATGGTCCGCAGCCCGTTCGGTGTCGAGGGCGGCTGGGAGTACGGCATGGACGCCTGCGAACGGATCACCAAGGCGCTGCTGCGCCCGGCGACCTGACCCGCCCGGCCGCCTACCGCGGGGTCGGCAGCCCGGCCGCACGCTCAGCCCTGGAAGAACTCCGGACCGTCGGCCGGCAGCGCCGGCACCTCCCCGTACGCGGCCGCCCGGCGGGCGAACTCGCGCAGCCCGGCCACCTGCCGCTCACCGAGCGAGAAGTCCAGCGCCCGGAAGTACGTGGCGAGCGTGTCCGCGTCGAACGTCTCCCAGCGGGCCGCCGCCTCCGCCACCTGGTCCAGCTCGGCCAGGCACAGGTCACGCGAGCGCAGGAACGCCTCGTGCACCTCCTTGACCAGGCCGGGGTGGGCGGCGGCGAAGTCACGGCGTACCGCCCAGACGGCGAAGACCATCGGCAGCCCGGTCCAGTCGTGCCACGCCTGACCCAGGTCGGTCACCTCGAGGCCCTTGGCGGGCGCCTCGTACAGCGCGCGCAGCGCCACGTCGCCGATCAGCACCCCGGCGTCGGCCTCCAGCAGCATCTGGGTCAGGTCCGGCGGGCAGCGGAAGTACTCCGGCCGCACCCCGTGCCGCTCGGCGAGCAGCAGCTGGGCCAGCAGCACCCCGGTACGCGAGGTGGAGCCGAGCGCGACCCGGGCGCCGTCCAGCTCACCCAGCGGGCGGGTGGACACCATGTTCACCGAGAGCACCGGCCCGTCGCTGCCGACCGCCAGGTCGGGCAGGAGCAGCAGGTCGTCGGCGTGCTTGAGGAACTCCACGAGCGTGATCGGGCCGATGTCGAGGTCACCGGCGACCAGGTCGGCGCTCAGCCGGTCCGGCGAGTCCTTGTGCAGGTCGACGTCGATGAGCGCGCCGGACCGCATCAGCCCCCAGTAGATGGGCAGGCAGTTGAGGAACTGGATGTGCCCCACCCGGGGGCGGGCGATGCGATCGGCCATGACCCGACCGTATCGCCGCGGCCTCTCCCCCGCCGCCGGGGGATCCGATGGAGTGGTGAACCCCGCACCCGGCGGTAAGGAAG
>NZ_JAGPXV010000158.1:0-10190 GCF_018070405.1 Micromonospora sp. D75 | reverse complement strand
CGTCCCGCAGGCGGAGCGGGTCTGGGCCACAGTCGGTCTCGTGGTGGTGGTCTCGGTGGTGGCGCACGGGATCGCCGCGACACCGGTCATGCAGTTGCTGGACCGGGAGGGTGAACGCACCGGCGAGGACACGCGGGCCGGGTCGGCGGCGCAGCCGGTGGGCGCCACCGGCTGAGCGCGCCCCGGTTCAGCCCAGCCGGGCGGCGAGCGCGCGGCCGAGGTCCCGGCCGGAGCGCCAGGCGGTCTGCACGCGCGGGCGGCCGAACGCGTCGCCGGCCAGGCCGATGCCGTCGTCGTCCAGGTGGAACGTGGCATCCCCGGCGTGCGCGGCCGGGGTCGCGTACGTCCAGCGGTGCACGTGGGTCGACAGCGCCGGCTCGGGCAGCCCGAGCAGGTCGCGGACCGCCTGCTCGATCGCCTCGCGGGCGGCGGTGGGCTGGAGCAGGTGCCGGGCGGCGAACCCGGCGGTGGTGTGCGCGACGAGCACCGGCGCGCCGTCGCCGCGCCGGTCGCCGTCGTCGCAGACCAGGCTGAGCACCGGGTGGTCGTTGACGAACGCGCCCCGGAAGTCCGCCCAGCGGCGGGCCGGGAAGTGCAGCACCCCGGTCAACGCGGACGACCACCGCTGCGCGGCCACCGCCCGGGTCGCCTCGGCCAGCGCCGGGTCCAGCAGCAGCGCGGCCTGCGGGCCGGGCATGGCGAGCACCACCGCCTCGGCCTCGGCGCCGTCGGCCCGGGGGCCCGGCTCGACTGTCATCACCAGCCGGTTGTGGGTCACCGGAAGGTCGCCGGCCAGGTGTTCGACGAGCGAGCGCAGCCCGCGTGGGGCGGCCCACCGCATCGGGCCGGTGACCTGCTCGCGTCCGCCCGGCCCGTACGCGGCGAGCGTGTCGGTCCACTCCCGCGCCAGCCCGGCCGCCCGCCACCGGTCCACCACGGCGGCGAAGTCCGGGTCGTCGACGGTGAAGTACGCGGCGCCCAGGTCGGCCGGGCGGCCGTCGAAACGCTTGCTGGCCATCCGCCCGCCGGTGACCCGAGCGCGCTCGCGCAGCCGTACCGGGATCCCGGCCCGCGCCAACTCGGTCGCGCACGCCACTCCGGCGATGCCCGCGCCGACCACCACCACGCCCGCCCGGTCCGTCGTCACCAGGTGATCGTAGGCGGCGGCCGGCATGAACCCGGCGGCCCGGGGGTAGTGGAACACCTGTTCGAGGAGAGGTGATGAGCATGGCCGACCGCGCCAACACCAACGGCAGGAACGTGAACCCGGACGCCGCCGTCAAGGACCCGGACGACTGGGTCACCGGCGACGAGCCGCCCACCGCCGCCCAGGAGTCGTACCTGCACACGCTGGCGCAGGAGGCGGGCGAGCCGGTGCCGGAGGGCCTGACCAAGGCCGAGGCGTCCCGGCGGATCGACGAGTTGCAGGCGGAGACCGGCCGGGGCCGCTGAGCGGTCAGCGCGGGGGCAGGCGGTGCAGCTCGACCCGGTCGAGCCGCCCCGCCGCCACCCGCGCGGTCAGGTACGTGGCGTGCGGCTGCGCCCGCCGGTCGGTCGGCGAGCCGGGGTTGAGCAGCCGCAGGCCGCCCGGGGCGACGCTGTCCCAGGGGATGTGCGAGTGCCCGAAGACGAGCAGGTCGCAGTCGCCGTACGCGGCGGCGCAGCGCTCCTCGCGGCGGGTCTTCGGGCCGGTCTCGTGCACCACGGCGACGCGCAGGCCGTCCAGCTCGACCCGGGCCACCTCGGGCAGCCGGGCGCGCAGCTCCGGCCCGTCGTTGTTGCCGTACACGGCGACCAGCCGGCGCGACCGCGCCTCCAGCGCGTCCAGCAGCGCCACGTCCACCCAGTCCCCGGCGTGCACCACGACATCCGCGGCCTCCACGGCCGCCCACAGCGGCCCCGGAAGATCCCGCGCCCGCTTGGGCACGTGCGTGTCCGCCATGATCACCAGATCCACCCCCTCATCCTCCCCCACCCCCCTCTTTCCCGCGCCGATCATGAGGTTGGCGGCACTCGGGGAGATCGACTACGCCGTCAACTTCATGATCAACGCGGAGAGGCGGCGCGGGCGGGGGCGGCGGCGCGGGCGGCGGCGTCGGTGATGCGGCCGGCGGCGGTGATCAGGCCGATGTGCGAGTACGCCTGCGGGAAGTTGCCCATCTGCTCGCCGGTGCCCGGGTCGATCTGCTCGGCGTACAGGCCGAGGTCGTTGGTGCGGGCCGCAAGGCGTTCGAACAGCCGCCGCGCCCGGTCCAGTTCCCCCGCCTCGGCCAGGCCGGCGGCCAGCCAGAACGAGCAGATCACGAACCCGGCCGGGTCGCCGTCGAAGCGGCGCAGCAGCCCGTCACGCGACAGCCGCCGCTCCAGCAGGTCCATCGTGGCGCGCATCCGCCGGTCGCCCGCCGGCAGGAAGCCGACCAGCGGCATGACCAGCACCGAGGCGTCCAGGTCGTCGGAGCCGAACGCACCGGTGTACGCGCCGACCCGCTCGTTCCAGCCCCGGGCGAGCACCGCCGCCCGCACCTCGTCGCGCGCGGCGGCCCAGCGGGCCACGTCGGCCGGCTCGCCGATGCGGGAGCCGAACCGGACCGCCCGGTCCAGCGCGGTCCAGCACTCCACCTTGGAGGAGACGTAGTGCCGCTGCGGGCCGCGCGTCTCCCACATGCCGGCGTCGGGCCGGTGCCAGCCGCGCTCGGCCTGGTCGGCGAGCGTGCGCAGCAGGTCACGCACCTCCGGTGACATGGGGTCGAGGTAGTAGCGCATCAGCCAGGCCGCATCCAGCACCTCGCCCAGCACGTCGTTCTGCCGCTGCCGCCAGGCGTCGTTGCCGACGAGCACCGGCCGGCTGCCGGCGTACCCGGCGAGGTGGTCGAGGTCGTGCTCGGTCAGGTCCCGCTCCCCCTCGACGCCGTACATGATCGGCACCGGCTCGTCGCCGATCCGGCCCATCGCCCGCGCCACCCAGGTGAACTGCCGGTCCGCCTCGTCCGGGCAGGCGGCCCGCCAGAGCGCCTGGAGGGTGAGGCTGAAGTCGCGCAGCCAGACGTAGCGGTAGTCGTAGTTGCGGTCGCCGCCGAGCCGCTCCGGCACCGAGGTGGTGGCCGCCGCGACGACGGCGCCGCTGGGCGCGTACGTCATGCCCTGCACCGCGAGCGCGCTGCGCCGCACCTCGTCGCGGTACTCGCCCTGGTAGTCGTGCAGCGCCGACCAGGACCGCCACCCGGCCACCGTCTCGGCGATCACCTCGGCGGCGTCGGGCAGCGCCGGTTCGGCGCCGGCGTACGTCGGGGCGTACCCGAGGGTGAAGCGGTGCGTGCTGCCGGCGCGGGCGGTGAACCGCCCGGTGGCGGCTCCCCCGGCGATGGTGAGCGGGACGTCGGCGCGCAACTCCAGGCGGCAGGCGCCGGCGGTGGCGCGGATCACGCCGTCGCGTTCGGTCAGGTAGGCGCCGACGCGGCCGTACTCGAAGCGGGGCGCGTAGTCGACGCGCATCGTCACCTCGCCGGTGAGCCCTTCCACCAGCCGGGCCAGCACCCGCGGCGAGCGCATCCCGATGTCGTGACCGCGCGCGCCGGGCTCCAGCGCCAGCGCGTCGGTGACGGCCACCGTGCCGGTCGCGGTGGCGAAGACGGTACGCAGCACGAGCGCGTCGTCCAGGTAGGAGCGCGTGCTCGTCGACTCCCCCTCCGGGCGGATGCTCCAGTGCCCCGCGTCCTCGTCGAGCAGGCGGCCGAACACCGACGGCGCGTCGAACCGGGGCGGGCACCACCAGTCGACCGAGCCGTCGCGGTCGACCAGGGCCGCGCTGCGCCCGTCGGCGAGGAAGCCGTGCTCGCTGATGTGTCGGGTCGGCACGGGTGTGGCTACCCGGCGCGGGGCGTCGGCATGCCTCGCCACATCGGTCCGGGCCGGTGCGTTACCGCTGCCCGGCGACGGGAACGCGGCGGGTTGACGAAGGAGGATGCTCATGACCAGACCCTCGACTCCGACCACGGCCTGGCAACCCGGCATGCCGGGCAGCGACAACCTCCCGTCCGGCCCGGGCGGTCGCCCGACGCCGCCGAGCGGGGACGGGCACGGACCGCAGACCGGTTCGGCGACCGTCACAATCGGCTCGTACCCGGACTATCCGTCCGCCCAGCGGGTGGTGGACTATCTGGCCGACAACCGGTTCCCGGTGGAACGTACCTCGATCGTCGGTACGGACCTCACGCTCGTGGAGACCGTGATGGGACGGCTCACCACGGGCCGGGCGGCCCTGCTCGGGGCCGGCACCGGCGCCTGGTTCGGTTTGTTCATCGGGTTGCTCTTCGGCATCTTCACCGCCGGCAACTGGCTCGCGGTGATCCTGGTCGGCCTGGTGATCGGCGCGATCTGGGGTGCCGTGTTCGGCGCTGTCGCGCACGCGATGAGCGGCGGTCAGCGTGACTTCACGTCGGCCAGTTCGCTGCGGGCCGCCCAGTACGCGGTGACGGTGGACGCGGAGATGGCCGGGCAGGCCCAGCAGCTGCTCAGCCGGATGCACCTGACACCGACGGGCGCCACCGCCCGCTGACCGGCAGGGCGATGAGGGGAGGGCCGGGCGGCCCTCCCCTCATTCGTGGTACGCGCGCTCGCCGGCGCGCAGCGGCACGTCCACCCGGTTCTCCGGCGGGGCCAGCGGGCAGGCCCACCTGTCGTCGTAGGCGCAGCTGGGGTTGTAGAGGTAGTTGGCGTCCAGCCGGACCCGGTCGCCGGGCAGCACGGTCAGGCCGCGGCCGAACGTGCCCTTCACCGTGTCGGTGAGGTACCGGCCCCCGCCGTACGACCCGTCGCCGCAGGTGGCGTCACGCACGGGCAGGAAGAGCCCACCCCCGTACGCCTCGATCCACCAGAGCGTGAGCGGTCCCCACGGCGTGTCGGCGACGGCCACCCGCCGGTACGCGACCACGCCGTCCGGGCCGCCGGTGTCGATGCGCAGCTCGCCGGAGGCGGCGCGCAGCGGCGCCTCGACCACTGCCGACGGGTCGGGCGGGTACCAGCGCAGTCCGGTGAAGCCGGGCCGTTCGGCGGGCGGCACCGGGCTGCTGGGGTGGGTGCGGAACAGCTCGTCGCGGGCGGCCCGGAAGCCGGCCAGGTCGAGGTCGGACAGGTAGAGCGCCGCCACCCGCTCCCGCCAGTCGAGCAGGTCGAGATCGTCCATTCCCCGACCCTAGCCGGGCGGCCCGTTCAGGTTTTAAGAAGCCCCCTAAGGCGCGCTGGTCCGCGCACGCCAGGGCCACTTGTTTAAATTTTAAATAGTGCTACTCTCGGAGCCATGACGGAGAGCCTGGACGCCGAGCGGATGGCCTGCTGGCGCGCGTACATCGAGTCGAGCCAGCGGCTGTTCACCCGGCTCGAGGACGACCTGCGCGCCGACAGCGACCTGAGCTTCGCCGACTACCACGTGCTGGTGCTGCTCTCCGAGGCGCCCGGCCAGCGGCTGCGCATGGGGGAGCTGGCCGACCGGCTGGTGTTCTCGCCGAGCCGGCTGACCTACCAGATCACCACGATGCGCAAGCGCGGACTGGTGGCGAAGGAGGCGTGTCCGGCCGACCGGCGCGGCAGCGAGGCAGTGCTCACCGCGGCCGGCCTGTTCGCCCTGCGCGAGGCCGCGCCGCACCACCTGCGCTCCGTGCGCGCCCACCTGATCGACGACCTCGACGACGCCGAGGTCGCCTGCCTCACCCGGGTCTTCGAGCGGCTCGGCCGGCGCCTGCGCGCCGACCGCACCGCGTCGTCCGTCCCGGCCGACAAGTAAGGAGCCCCGCGATGCCCGCGATCACCGTCGACGACGTCCTCGTCCTGCCCCGCCTGCCGAAGCTCGGCGAGGCCACCGAATACCGCTCCGTCCGCCGGGTCACCACTGCCCCCAGCGGGTACGAGGGCGAGGGCTTCCCGGTCCGCCGGGCCTTCGCCGGCGTGCCGATGACCGAGCTGGACCCGTTCATCCACCTCGACCAGATGGGCGAGGTCGACTACGCGCCGGGCGAGCCGAAGGGTACCTCCTGGCACCCGCACCGCGGCTTCGAGACGGTGACCTACATGATCGACGGGATCATGGACCACCAGGACTCGACCGGTGGCGGCGGCACCATCACCGACGGCGACACTCAATGGATGACGGCCGGAAGTGGCCTGCTGCACATCGAGGCGCCGCCGGAGCACCTGGTGATGAGCGGCGGGCTGTTCCACGGCCTGCAGCTCTGGGTCAACCTGCCCAGCATCGCCAAGATGAGCGCGCCCCGCTACCAGGACATCCGCGGCCGGGAGTCGGCGCTGCTCACCACGCCCGACGGCGGCGGCCTGATCCGGGTCATCGCCGGGGAGGTCGCCGGGCACCAGGGTCCCGGCTCGACGCACACGCCGATCACCATCGCGCACGTCACGTTGCAGCCCGGCGCCGAGCTGAGCCTGCCGTGGCGGTCGGACTTCAACGCGCTGGTGTACGTGCTGGCCGGCCGCGGCACCGTCGGCACCGACCGGCGGCCGATCCACCTCGGCCAGCTCGCCGTGCACGGGCCCGGCGAGGCGCTGCGGATCACCGCCGACCGGACGCAGGACTCCAACGCCCCGGCGCTGGAGCTGTACCTGATGGGCGGCCAGCCGATCCGCGAGCCGGTGGCACACTACGGCCCATTCGTGATGAACACCCGCGCCGAGCTGATCCAGGCGGTCGAGGACTTCCAGGCCGGCCGGCTCGGGGTGATCCCGACCGGGCGGGTGCCGCACAGCGACGGCCAGGGCGACCGGCCCTGACCTGCCACGGGCGCCCCGGTCCGCCGGGGCGCCCGGCCGCGGTCTCAGGAGACGGCGAAGATCCCGGCCACGCCGAGGATCACCATCAACAGGACCGCCACCAGCGCACCCCGCTCCCCCTCCACCGCCTGGTCGCGGTCGTCGGTCACGGTGTTCGTCGTCTCGGCGGGCATGTCGGTGCCTCCTCGGTGTCGCGATCCAGGGGTCCGGCGTACCCCTGGCGCGCGGCTCCCACGCGACCTGCTGCTCGCCGTGCGGGGTCCTGCCGGGGGTCCTACCGTGTGAGGACGTCGTCGACCTCGGGGGTGGAACGTGACTCTGCGGGACTGGTTCCTCACCGCACAGGAACGCGCCAACCCGGGGTCTGAGTTACCCGTCTGGACCGATGGAAACCTCGCCGAGCCGTTGATTCACGGAGCCGCGTACTTCGACCGCCTGGTCAGCGAGGTGGAATCGCTCACCGCGG
The DNA here is from genome assembly GCF_018070405.1 of Micromonospora sp. D75. NCBI lineage: Bacteria > Bacillati > Actinomycetota > Actinomycetes > Micromonosporales > Micromonosporaceae > Micromonospora > Micromonospora sp. D75. The sequence continues at coordinate 2,947 of NZ_JAGPXV010000158.1, read as the reverse complement.
GCGATCATCTGTTCTTCACCGACTGGCGCGGCGACCCGGACGAGCGGATGCGCCCGGACGGCCCGACGGTGGCGCAGTTGTTCGCGCGGGCCGCCCAGCGCGGGGTGATCGTCAAGGGCCTGGTCTGGCGCTCCCACCTCGACACGCTGTCCTACAGCGAGGCGGAGAACCGCGACCTCAGCGAGGCGATCCGGGCGGCCGGCGGCGAGGTGCTGCTCGACCAGCGGGTCCGGCGCGGTGGCTCGCACCACCAGAAGCTGGTGGTGCTGCGCCATCCGGGCGACCCGAGCCGGGACATCGCGTTCGCCGGCGGCATCGACCTGTGCCACAGCCGCCGCGACGACGCCGGCCACGCCGGCGACCCGCAGCCGATCGGCATGTCCCCCCGGTACGGCCCCACGCCGCCCTGGCACGACGTGCAGCTCGCGGTGCGCGGGCCGGTCGTCGGCGCGCTCGACACCACGTTCCGGGAGCGGTGGACCGACCCGATGCCGCTGGACTCGGAGAACCCGATGGCCTACCTGCGGGACCGGCTGCGCGGCTCCGACCTGCGCCCCGACCCGCTGCCCGAACAGCCCGCCGACCCGCCGCCCTGCGGGCCGCACCACGTGCAGGTGCTGCGCACCTACCCGGCGGTGCGGCCCCGCTACTCGTTCGCCCCGGACGGCGAGCGCACCGTGGCCCGCGGCTACACCAAGGCGGTACGCCGGGCCCGGCGGCTGATCTACCTGGAGGACCAGTACCTCTGGTCGACCGAGGTGGCCGAGCTGTTCGCGCAGGCGCTGCACGAGCATCCGGACCTGCACCTGGTGGCGGTCGTGCCCCGGCACCCGGACGTGGACGGCCGGCTCGCGCTGCCGCCGAACATGGTCGGCCGGGAGCAGGCGCTGTCGCTGTGCCACCGGGCCGCGCCGGAGCGGGTGCACGTGTTCGACGTGGAGAACCACGACGGCACGCCGGTCTACGTGCACGCCAAGATCTGCGTGGTGGACGACGTGTGGGCCAGCGTGGGCAGCGACAACTTCAACCGCCGCTCCTGGACGCACGACAGCGAGTTGTCCTGCGCGGTGCTCGACGACACCCGCGACACCCGCGCGCCGGCCGACCCGGCCGGGATGGGCGACGGAGCCCGGGTGTTCGCCCGCGACCTGCGGCTGCGGCTGTGGCGCGAGCACCTGGACCGTGATCCCGGCGGCACGCAGGACGACGACCTGCTGGACCCGGCGGACGCGGTGGCCGCGATCACCACGGCGGCGGAGGAACTGGACCGCTGGCACGCCGGGGGCCGGGCCGGTCCCCGTCCGCCGGGCCGGTTGCGGCCGCACCGCCCGGAGCGGCTGCCCTGGCGTACGCGGCTCTGGGCGCTGCCCGCGTACCGGCTGGTCTACGACCCGGACGGCAGGCCGCTGCGCGCCCGGCGGGCCGGCACCTGGTGACGGTCGCTCACCTCGTCGGGCACGTTCGGGCGGGCCGGATAGGCGAACGAGACCCGGGGCGAGTAGAACCCCCAGCACACGTGCAGCGGGTTGGCCGGCCGCAGCGCGTGGACCGGATGCTCCGGCGCCGGGAACTCCACCGACTCGACCTCGAACGGTGACACCGGCTCGGCCACGTACGGATAGTCGGTGACGATCAGCTCGCCGTCGCGGCCGGTGAGGTAGCGGTGGTGGCCGTTGTGGACCTCGGTGCCGGTGTGCCCGACCCGGGCGGTGACCCGGATCAGCAGCGTGCCGTCGCCGGCCCGGGTCTCGGCGGTGAGCCGGTCGCCCCGCAGGTCCAGTCGCGTCTCCCCGGCGGCGGCGGGCGCGCCCCGTGCGGCGGCGTACCGCCGGACCCGCTCGCTGGAGGAGAAGTAGTGGGTCCACCAGCCACCCGGCGTCCCGCCGTCGGGCGGATCCATGTCCGCCAGTGAGACACCCAGGTAGGTGAGCGAGTACGCGCCGAAGCCGGAGGTCTGTGTCTCGTCGTCGACCACGTACTGGTTGACGAAGACCTGACGCTGCGGGTGCGGACGCAGACCGGCGGGCAGCAGGGTCTCGACCACGCCGGGATCCGCCGGGAGCCAGCTGAACAGCAGCGTCCGGGCGTTGATGACGAGTTGCGGCGCGGCGGGATCCAGCACGGTGCCTCCGTTGACGTGTCGCTACGGACGGTACGGGCGGTCCCGTCGGCGGGACAACGACAGAAAGGCGACACTTCGCCCACCTGTCGGATTCCGCGTTGACCGATCGGGGCGCGCTATGCCCGGAAAAACGAGGTCCATACCCCGCCACACCTTAAGTACATCGTACTTTCGGCTAGATTTCGGCAGCACGATCGGGCTATGGTGGCTCCCGAACGTACTACGTCACCTAAACCTGAGCGTCACGTCTTTTTTCTTCCGCGGACGAGGTGCAGGGAGGACCACCCATGACCGCCCACACGATCAGCGCCCCGGCGACCACGCCGGCCGGCTCCGCGAAGCTCGACCCCCGCTCGCTCACCGACAGCGCCGCCGACCTGCTCGCCGCCATGGCCGCGCTGCCGGCCGGCCACCCCTCGCGGCCCGCGCTGCGCGACCGCGCCATCGAGGCGTGGCTGCCGCTGGCGAACCACCTGGCCCACCGCTACAGCGGCCGCGGCGAACCGAACGACGACCTGGCGCAGACCGCCGCGATCGGCCTGATCAAGGCGATCGACAAGTTCGACCCGTCACGCGGCGTCGACTTCGCCGGCTACGCGATCCCCACCATCATCGGTGAGCTCAAGCGCCACTTCCGCGACCGCACCTGGGACATCCGCGTCCCCCGCCGGTTGCAGGAGCTGCGCCTGGCGATCTCCGACGCCAACAGCACGCTGCTCCAGACGCTCGGCCGCTCGCCGACGGTCGCCGACATCGCCGCCCACCTCAAGCTCACCGAGGAAGAGGTCCTCGAAGGCCTGGAGGGCGCCCGCGCCTACAACGCGG
>NZ_JAGPXV010000157.1:0-10201 GCF_018070405.1 Micromonospora sp. D75 | reverse complement strand
CGTCGAGCCGGACGACGCCTCGACGATCGTGGTGTCCGGGCCGATCCAGCCGTTGCAGAGCCCGTAGAGGAACAGCGAGCGGGCGAGCCGGTGCTTGAGCGAGCCGGTGGGGTGCACCGACTCGTCCTTGAGGTAGAGGTCGATCCCCCACTCGCGGGGCAGCGGGAACGGCAGCAGGTGGGTGTCGGCGGAGCGGTTGGCGTCCGCCTCGACAGCGGCGATCGCCTCGGTCACCCAGCGCCGGCTGGCCTCGTCGCACCGGTCGAGATGAGTCACGTCGGCAACGTTACAAGCGAGGTGGGCTCGGGTTTTCCCGGACCCGGCGGGCCTGCCGCCGTTGACCGGCCCGGCCGGTGGCCCGGATCACCGGCGTGAGCGCCAGGGCGAGCCGGGGGAAGGCGTCCAGGAGCCGTACCTGGGCGCCGCGCCAGCGCGGCAGGCTGACCACCGGCCGGGGCCGCCGGGCCAGCCGGACGGCCCGCGCGGCCACCCGCTCCGGCGTCAGCAGCGAACCGGTGAAGGATGCCAGCGCGCCCGGGTCGTCCAGCTTGTCGTGCAGCATCGGCGTCCAGATCCCGTCCGGGCACAGGCACGACACGTGTACGCCCCGGACGCCGGCCATCCGCAGGTCGCTCAACGTGCCGAGGCTGAACGCGAGCAGGGCGTGCTTGCTGGCCGCGTACACCGTCTCGCCGGGCGCGGCGATCAGCCCGGCCAGCGAGACGACGTTCAGTACGTGGCCGCGGCCCTGCTCGCGCATCACCGCGACGGCGGCGAGCGTGCCGTTCATCGCGCCGAGCGCGTTCACCTCGACCACCGCGCGCCGGGTCGGGGCGTCGTGCGCCCAGGAGGGCCCGGTGACCAGGATGCCCGCGTTGTTCACCCAGAGCCCGAGGCCGCCGGGTGCGGCCGCCGCCTCGGCGGCCACGTCCGCGCAGGCGGATTCGTCGCGTACGTCGAGCGGGCGCGACCAGCCACCCAGCGGCGCGGCGGCGGTCGCCACGGCATCGGCGTCGACGTCGGTGAGCAGCACGTTCCAGCCGTCGGCGTGCAGCGCGACGGCGATGGCCCGGCCCAGCCCGCCGGCCGCACCGGTGACCACTGCGGCGCCGCGTCCCGAGATCGTCATCGGCGCACGGTAACCGCAATCCCCGCGCCGGGGCCAGAGTGATCAGGCGGTGGGCGGTTCCAGCGGCTGCGGGCGGTTCTCCCACTTGGTCGACAGGGCGATGCTGGTACGGGTGGATGCCACGCCGGCCGTCCGGTTCAGCCGGACGATCAGCTGCTCCAGCTCGGCGATCGTGCCGACCCGCGCCTTGAGCAGGAAGGACTCGACGCCGGCCATGAAGTAGCAGGACTCGATCTCGGGGATGCGCCGGAACGACTCCAGCACGTCGTCGGTGTCCGCGTCGGAGTCCTCGATGATGCCGATGAGCGCGGTGACGCCGAGCCCGATCGACTCCGGCTCGACCTCGGCCCGGTACGCCCGGATCACGCCGCTGGACTCCAGCTTGCCGACCCGCTCGTGCACGGCCGGGGCGGAGAGGCCGACCTGACGGGCCAGCTCGGCGTACGACAGACGGGCGTTGCCTCGCAACAGCTCCACAAGGCTCAGGTCGATCGTGTCCACGGAGAGTGACCCTATCTCGATCGGGGCCCGGCACTGCGGCCACCGGGCGACGATGAGGTCGGGCCGCGCCTATCACAAACGTGCGCTCACGGGGGTTCTCCGCCGGTACCATTTCCTAACTTCCCAGTGTGTGCGTTTTTCGCGTTTGGCGGACACGTCCGGTAGCCGGTGCTGTAATTGCCATACGTCCCTCATGACGGCTCTGGGCTCGCACCGGCCGGGGGCAGTGTGTTCAGCCGGGGGCTTCGTCGACGCGAGGAGGGGGCTGTGGACACTGGAGATCGCCTGCTGACACCGGGTGAGGTCGCTGCGCTGTTTCGGGTTGACCCGAAAACCGTGACCAGATGGGCAGCGGCCGGCCGGATCGGCAGTATCCGGACTCCAGGAGGGCACCGCCGGTTTCGGGAATCCGAGGTGCGGGCCCTGCTCGAGGGGGAGGGCATGCTGGACGAGGCGGAGGACATGGGCAAGGCCCGCAACATGGGCCCGACCGCTTCCACCGGCCCCGGCCCGGCGAACGCCGGCATGTACTGAACGTGCGGGGCGCGGTCCGATCGAGGCCGCGCCCCGCTCGTCGTACGCCGGGTCCGGTCAGGCCGGGCCGGGCTCCCGGCGACCGGAGGCCAGCTCACCGGCCCACCGGCGGAACAGCGTGTGCGGGACGCCCAGCGCGTCCAGCACCTTGCCAGCCACGAAGTCCACGAGCTGCCCGGCGGAGGCCGCCGCCCCGGCGCCGTAGAAGCCCGGGCTGGCCGGCAGCACCACGGCTCCGGCGTCGTGCAGCGCGATGAGGTGCTCCAGGTGGCTGCGGGTCACCGGGGTCTCCCGGGGCACCACCACTACCGGGCGGCGCTCCTTGAGGTTCACCTCGGCGGCACGCTGGAGCAGATCCTTGGAGAGCCCGATGGCGATGCCGGCGCACGCGGCGGTGCTGGCCGGCACCACCGCCATCCCGCGTACCCGATAGGAGCCGCTGCTCGGGCCGGCGGCCAGGTCACCGGCGGGCCAGTGCCGGATGTCCGCGCCGGTGAGGTCGCGGTCGAGCCAGGCGGCCAGGTCCTCGGCCCAGTGCCCGTCCCGGAAGGGCCGGCCGGTCTCGTCCAGCACCGTCAGCCGGGCCGCCCGGGACACGATCAGGTCCACCGCCTGGCCCGCGTCGAGCAGCGCCCGGACGACCGCCGCCGCGTACGGCGTGCCCGAGGCGCCGGAGACACCCACCACCCATGGTTCGCGCATGCCCTCAAGCGTGCCTGGTCGCCGCGGGCGGCGGACCACGACCCCCGTTCGGGCGGCCCGCCCGGGATGTCCAGAGGGTTCACGGGAGTTCCCTCGGCGTGAAATTCTTCGATCGGCAAATCCACTTCCGTGGGAAGGGCCGGTGATGACTGCGGCGGTGCTGCGGGCGCTGCGCTCCGACTGCCCCATCACGCCCCGCCTCTCCCCGTACGCGGACGACGTGCAGGGCTGGCTGGTGGAACTGGTCGACCGGCTCGGCCTGCCGCCCGACCCGGCCACCCGGCGGCGGCTGGCGCGGGCCGGGTTCGCCCGGTACGCCGGGCGCCTCTACCCGGACGCCACCGAGGCGGACCTGCGGGTGCTGACCGCGCTGTTCACCTGGTTCTTCCTGGTCGACGACGCCTGCGACGGGCGGGACGGGCTGACGCCGGGGCAGATCCGCGCGTTGCGCGACGGCGCGCTCGCGTTGCTGCGCGAAGGTCCGCGAGCCCGCCATCCGGGCTTCTCCGGCCCGCTGCGCCGCCTGTTGGTGCAGGCGTGGCGGGAGCCCCGCCGCCGGATGCCGGCCCGCTGGCGGCTACGTTTCGCCGACGCGGTCGCCGACCACCTCGACGGCGTCCACCGGGAGGCCACCGCCACCGGGTCGGGCCGTCCGCCGGGCGTCGCCGAGTACGTGCGGCTGCGCCGGGCCACCTCGGCGGCGTACGTGTCGTACCCGCTCATCGAGTTCGCGTCCGGACGCCCGCTGCCCGACGCGGTCTACCATCACCCGGCGCTGCGGCGGCTCGCGGACCTCGCGAACGACCTGCTGTCCTGGTTCAACGACATCGCCTCGCTGGAGCGCGACCACGCCACCGGCGGCGGGCACAACCTGGTGCTGGCGGTGGCCGCCGAGCGGGGCGTGCCGCTGCCGGCGGCGGTCGACCTGGTGGCCGGGCACTGGCGGGCCGAGATGGACCGGTTCGCGGCGCTCCGCGCGGCGGCGCCGTCGTTCGGCCCGACGCTCGACGACGCCGTCGCCGTCCACCTCGACGGCCTGGCCGCCGCCGTGCGCGGCACCGTGGACTGGACGCTGGAGAGCGCCCGCTATCCGGTCACCCCGGCGTCCTGACCGCGTTCCGACGTTGCCGTTACGGCCGCAGGCCGAGCCGGATCACCAGGTCGAGCAGCGCGAGGACGAACAGCGCGATGCCGACGAAGCCGTTCGCGGTGAAGAACGCCCGGTTGACCTTGCTCAGGTCGGTCGGGCTGACCACCAGGTGCTGGTACGCGAAGGCGGCAGCGGTCAGCGCCAGCCCGATCCACCACAGCCAGCCGAAGCCGACCCACGCGCCGAACCAGATGAACAGCGCGAACGTCACCACGTGCGCGACGGTGGAGGCGTGCAGCGCGAAGCGCCGGCCGTACCGGGCGGGGACGCTGTGCACGCCGATCTCCCGGTCGATCTCCGAGTCCTGGCAGGCGTAGATCAGGTCGAAGCCGCCGATCCAGAGGCCGACCGCCGCGCCGAGCAGCCAGGCCGGGCCGGAGCCGTCGAGCGTGCCGGTGACCGCCAGCCAGGCGCCGACCGGGCCGACCGCCTGCGCCACCGCGAGGATGGCGTGCGGCCAGTTGGTGAACCGCTTGCCGTACGGGTAGACGATCAGCGGCACCACGGCCAGCGGCGCGAGCACCAGGCAGAGCGGGTTGAGCAGGGCGGCGGCGGCCAGGAACACCACGAGCGCGACGGCCGCGCCGGTCCAGGCCGTCCGCACGCTCACCGCGCCGGTGACCAGTTCCCGGTTCGCCGTACGCGGGTTCCGCGCGTCGATCCGCCGGTCGAGGATGCGGTTCGCGGCCATGGCGAACGTCCGCGCGCCGACCATCGCCACGGTGATCAGCAGCAGGTCGCCCCAGCGCACCCGGCCGCCGTTGAGCTGCATGGCGGTCAGCGCCGACAGGTACGCGAACGGCAGCGCGAAGACCGAGTGCTCGATGGCGACGAGCTTGAGGAAGGACGCGACCCGGCCGGGCCGTTCCTGTACCGCCGCCGTCATCAGATCCCGTATTCCTTCCAGCGCTTGTCCACCAGTGAGACCACCTCGGGCGACATCCGCATCTCCTCCGGCCAGCCCCGGGTGTAGCCCTCCTCGGGCAGCTTGCGGGTCGCGTCGATGCCCGCCTTGCCGCCCCAGAACTGCTGGTACGAGGCGTGGTCGAGGTGGTCCACCGGGCCCTCGGTGAGCAGCAGGTCACGGGCGTAGTCGACGTTGCCGAAGGCGCGGAACGCGACCTCGTTGTAGTCGTGGACGTCGCAGTCCTCGTCCACGATCACGATCAGCTTGGTCAGCGACATCATGTGCGCGCCCCAGATCGCGTTCATCACCTTCTGCGCGTGCTTCGGGTAGCGCTTGCGGATCGACACGATCGCGCAGTTGTGGAAGACACCGGCGGCGGGCAGGTCGTAGTCGACGATGTCCGGGATCAGGAAGCGCAGCAGCGGCGCGAAGATCCGCTCGGTGGCCTTGCCGAGACCGTGGTCCTCCTGCGGCGGCTGGGACGTGACGATCGAGTGGTAGACCGGGTCGCGCTGCATGGTCATGCACTCGATGTGCATCACCGGGAACGGCTCGACCGGCGTGTAGAAGCCGGTGTGGTCGCCGAACGGGCCCTCGGGCAGCCGCTCGCCCGGCTCGATGTAGCCCTCCAGCACGATCTGCGCGTGCGCCGGCACCTGGAGCGGGACGGTCAGGCAGTCGACCATCTCGACCCGCTCACCGGCGAGGAACCCGGCGAACAGGTACTCGTCGATGTCGGCGGGCAGCGGCGCGCTGGCCGAGTACGCCACCACCGGGTCCGCGCCGATGGCGATCGCCACCGGCAGCCGCTCGCCGAGGCGCTCGGCGACCGCGTGGTGCGCGGTGGAGTTCTTGTGGATCTGCCAGTGCATGCCGATCGTGTTGTGGCTGTGCTGCTGGAGCCGGTAGAGCCCGAGGTTGCGCTTGCCGGTCTCCGGATGCTTGGTGTGGGTCAGCCCGAAGTTGTGGAAGATCCCGCCGTCACCGGGCCACACCTGCAACCCGGGCAGCCGGTTCAGGTCGACGTCGTCGCCCCGGTAGACGACCTGCTGGCAGGGGGCGGTCTTGACCTTCTTCGGCGGCATCGACTTGAGCTGCATGACCTTGCCGAGGCCACCCATCATCCCGGAGAAGCCCTGCGGCAGCTCCGGCTTGAGCATGTCGCCGATCCGCGCGCCGATCTCGTCGAGGTCTTCCACCCCGAGCGCCATCGCCATCCGCTTCTCGGTGCCGAACAGATTGATCGCCACCGGCATCTCGCCCCGGGTGGGGCGCTCGAACAGCAGCGCCGGCCCGCCGGCCCGGACGGTGCGGGTGACGATCTCGCTGATCTCCAGCGTGGGGTCGACCGGCGCGCTCACCCGCCGCAGCTCGCCCGCGCGCTCCAGCGCCGCGAGGAAGTCCTTGAGATCGGTGTACGGGAAGCCACGAGCCGCCATGCCGCCATCCTCCCGCACGTTCCTGGGAGGTAAGGAAGGGCCCCCTGTTAACGCCTCCGGTAGAGGAGGGGCCCCTTCTTAACACCCCGCAGCTCAGGCCGCAGGCGTCCAGGCGTACGCGGCCAGCGGCGCGTCGAGCGGCGCGTCGGTGAGCCGGTTGGCGAACGTGGAGATGGTGTACGTGCCGACGCCGAGCACCACGTCCAGCGCGTGCCGGCGCTGCCACCCGGCGGCGAGCAGCGCGTCGAGGTCGGCGTCGGGGACCGCGCCCCGGTGGTCGAGGACGGCGACGGTGAACCGGCGCAGCGCCTCCAGCCGAGGGTCGGGCAGCGTCGCGCCGGTCCGCAGCGCCTCGATCAGCTCCGGCGCGGCGGCGTGCCGGACGAGCGTAGCGGTGTGCATGGCCACGCAGAGGTGGCAGCCGTTGCGGGTGGCGACGGTGAGCACGACCACCTCCCGGGCGACCGGGTCGAGGTCGGTCGCCTCGAACGCGGCGTTGGCGGCGAGGAAGCCCTTGAGCAGCTCGGGTGAGCCCGCCATCAGGCCGACGGCAGCGGGCAGGTGGCCCAGTGTGCGGCGTACCCCGGCCATGACCGGGCGGGCGGCGGCGGGTGCGGTGTCCGGCTCGTACGTGGTGAAGCGGGACATGACTGTGCCCCTCTCGTAAGATGGTCAACGTGGTTGACGAAATAGTAAACGTGGTTGTCGAACGTGGCAACGCCTGACCGCCCCGGCTTCGCGCTGCCGCTGCTCCTGCTCGCCGGCTTCCGTACGCTCGTCGACGACCTGCACGCCGAGCTGGCCCGCCAGGGGCACCCCGAGCTGCGCCCGGCCCACGGGTTCGTCCTCCAGGCCGTCGGCCCGGACGGCACCACCGCCTCCGACCTCGGCCAGCGTCTCGGCGTCTCCAAGCAGGCAGCGGGCAAGACGGTGGACCGGCTGGTCGCGCTCGGCTACCTGGAACGCGTGGACGACCCGACCGACGCCCGACGCAAGCTGGTCCGGACGACCGCGAAGGGCCGCGACGGGCTGCACCGCTCGGCGGCGGTCTTCGACGAGCTACGCGACCGCTGGGCGGCCACGCTCGGCGCGGACCGGGTCGCCGCCATCGAGGACGACCTGCGCCGGATGGTTCCCGCCGACGTGTTCCGCCTCGACGTCCCCGGCTGGTTCGGCGGATGAATTCGTCACTGACAGGATCGCCGACGGCGGTTCATCATCGGCGGATGGACGACACATACGTGGTGGGTGACCCGGACGGCCTCAGCCCACTCCAGGCAGAGATCCGCGACGCGGTGGCCCGCGAACTGCACGCCCAGTTCGCGCTCCGGGCCGACCGCCTCGAACTGGCCGACCTGCCGGAGGTGGCCTACCAGGTCACGCGCCGGGTGGACGAGGTGCTGAGCGCGCGCCCGGCCACTACACCCCGGCGTACGAGTGCAGACCGGTGAAGAAGAAGTTCACGCCGAACAGGTTCATCATCACGGTCAGGAAGCCCACGATGGAGATCCAGGTCGCCACGTTGCGCTTCACGCTCGGCGTGGCCCGGGCGTGCAGGTAGCCCGCGTACACCACCCAGGAGATGAACGCCCAGGTCTCCTTGGGGTCCCAGCCCCAGGCGCGGCCCCACGCCGCCTCGGCCCAGATCGCGCCCGCGATCACCGCGAACGTGAAGATCGGGAACGAGAAGGCGTGCAGCGTGAAGGTCAACCGCTCCAGCCCGGCCGCCGCCGGAAGGCGGCGGGCCAGGGTGTACGGGAAGCTGCGCCGCCCCTGCTCCCAGCCGGCCCGCATCAGGTACGCGGCAGCGGGCACCACGCCCAGCAGGAAGAGGCCCGAGGCAAAGATGATCGTCGAGACGTGGATGATGAACCACCACGACTGCAGTGCCGGCATCAGTGGCTCGATCGGCACGTAGAGCTTCAGCTCGGCGAACGCCAGCAGCAGCACCATCACCAGCGTCAGGAACAGCCCGAGCCGGCGCAGCCACGGCTGCTTCCAGAGCACCACGAGCCAGGCCGCCACACCGATCCAGGTGCCGGTCAGCACGAACTCGTACATGTTGCCCCAGGGCATCCGGTCGGCGGCGACGCCCCGCGTGATCACCGCGCCCAGGTGCACGGCGGCGGCGACCGCGGTGAGCCAGCCGGCGATCCGGCCGGCCAGCACGGCCCGGGCGGCGGAGTGGTCCGGCCGCGGCGGCGCGGCCGGCTCGTCGACGGTGCCGCCGGCGCCGCCGACGCCCGCGCCGACCAGTTCCCGCGCGGGCGCGGCCGCGGGGACCTTCCGCGCGTTGCCCAGCGCGAACTCCACGGCGTGGCTGATCATCGCGATCAGGTACACCAGGATCGCGTACGCGACCAGCTGGTCGGAGAGTGCGGACATCACTCGTCTCCTTCTCGCGCCCGCCGCGCGTCCGGCTCGTCGCCGCTCACCGCGGCGACGAGCTGCGCGAACTCGTCGGCGAACCCTGGGTGCTCGGTGCGCGGCAGCCCACCGGCCTCCACCAAACTACTACCGCCCGTCGGAGATCCACCCTCCGGGGGCGAAACCCGGAACCACACCCGTCGCCGCCGGGCGAACAGCGAGCCCATCAGGCCCAGCAGCAGCGTGCCGCTGGCCACCAGCAGCAGCGTCTGCCCGGGCGCGTGCCGGACCGCGAGCGTGATGTACGGCTTGGTGCCGACGAACTCCAGCGTGCTGCCGTCGTCGAGGGTCCACTTCTCCCCCGGCCGCAGCAGCTTGGTGCCGATCTCCTTGAGCTTGCCGTCGTCGATCTGCCGCCGGTCCAGCGCGTAGACCGAGCCGGGGATGCCGGCGTCCATCCCGAGGTTCCCCCGGTACGCGGTCAGGTTCACCATCGGGTTGCGCTCGGCCGGGTACTGCGACGCCACGTACGGCGCGCTCTCCGGCCCGGTGGGCAGGTAGAGCCCGTCGAAGGCGATCTGCTGGTCCGGGGCCCGCGCGCCGGTCTTCGGGTCGACGTTGGCGTCCGGGAAGATCGCCACGCCCTCCTCGGTCGCGTTGGAGTCGCCGGTACGCAGGAACGGCGCCTCGCTGGTCTGGCTGCGGCCGTACTTGTCGGTGTACTTCAGCAGCGGCGCGTAGCCGTTGCCGAGCAGGTAGACGTTCGCCGAGCCGAGCCGCAGCGGCGAGTTGACCGAGAAGCCGGCGGTCCGCGCCGTGCCGCCCGGCTCGTCCACGGTCACCGTGGCCCAGTAGCGGGACGCCAGCCCGGACGGCAGGTAGTCGGCCTCGAACTTCTCCAGCGTCAGGCAGAACGGCGGCAGGTCGGCGCTGTCCACGCGCGGGCCGAGCGACGCCTCGGCGTACTGCTGACGGGTGTTGCAGAAGGCGTTGTCCTCGCCCGCGACCAGGATGCGGTTGCCGTGCCATCCGTACCAGGAACCGAGCGCGACCCCGAGCAGGACGGCGACCAGCGATACGTGGAAGAGCAGGTTGCCGGTCTCCTTGAGGTAGCCCTTCTCGGCGGAGACCTCGTTGCCGCGCACGGTGACCCGCCACCGGCGGCCGCGCAGCACCGCCGCGATCGCCTCGGGATCGGCGGCGGCCGGGGCCTCCAGCACCGTGTGCTGGGGCAGCCGTTCGAGCCGCTTCGGCGCGGCCGGCGGCTTCATCCGCAGCGCGCGGACGTGGTCCCGGGCGCGGGGCAGGATGCAGCCGATCAGCGAGGTGAACAGCAGCAGGTAGATCGCGGAGAACCAGACCGAGCCGAAGACCTCGAACGCGCCGATCTGGTCCAGCCGGGGTGCGAGGTCGGGGTGGTCCACGAACCACTGGTTGACCCGTTCCGGGTTGACGCCGCGCTGCGGCAGCAC
>NZ_JAGPXV010001229.1:0-379 GCF_018070405.1 Micromonospora sp. D75 | reverse complement strand
ACCTGGACGAGCTGATCCGGCGGCTCACCGCGCTGCGGCTGACCGGCGTCCGGATCGCGCTGGACGACTTCGGCGCCGGCTACTCGTCGCTCGGCCAGCTCCGGCGGCTGCCGATCGACATTCTCAAGATCGACCACAGTCTGGTCGCCGAGCACGAGCCGGTCCGGCCGGTCGGGCGGGACGGTCCGGCGTTCGCGCCGATGGTCGACATCGTCATGCGCCTGGGGCATCAGCTCGGCCTGGAGGTGATCGCCGAGGGCGTGACCAATCCGACCGAGCTGGCCGCGGTGGTGGCCGCCGGCTGCCGGTTCGGTCAGGGGGCGCTGTTCGGCTGGGGCGTGCCGGCCGAGCACCTGGAGGCGATGCTGGAGGCGGCGAC
>NZ_JAGPXV010001228.1:0-380 GCF_018070405.1 Micromonospora sp. D75 | reverse complement strand
CATGGTGCCGCAGGCCGGCAACCGCCGCGCGCTGCTGGAGCGCGGCGATGCCGACATCTCCTACGAGCTGCCGAACAAGGATTTCCAGGAGATGAAGGCGAGCGGCAAGCTCAACGTGGTGTCACTGCCGTTCTCCAACGGCATCCAGTACATCGGCATGAACGTCACCAAGCCGCCGTTCGACAATCCCAAGGTGCGTCAGGCGGTCGCCTACGCGTTGCCCTATCAAAAGATCATGGATGCCGTGATGTTCGGCCTCGCCAACCCGATGTTCGGCGCGGCAAAGGACAAGCCGACCGAGGTCGCCTGGCCGCAGCCGCACAAATACAACACCGACATCGAGAAGGCGAAGGCGCTGATGGCGGAAGCAGGTCTCGCCA
>NZ_JAGPXV010001227.1:0-380 GCF_018070405.1 Micromonospora sp. D75 | reverse complement strand
GTGGACGGGCTGAGCGTCACGATCAGCACCGCGGTGGCCGCGGCCTGGATCACGATCGCCACGCTCGCCCCGGCGAAGATGCTCAGCAGGATCGCCGAGGTCACCACGAGCGCGAGCTGCCAGGCGCCGGTGCCGACGAAGTAGATGAGCGCGTCGCCGACCAGCACGCCGACGGCCACGCCGGCGATCAGCTCGACCGTACGCCGGAACCGCTGCCCCACCGAGGCGGCGAGCGTGCCGACGGCGGAGATCGGGGCGAAGACCGGCTGCGGGTTCTTCAGCAGCCGGTGCGAGATCAGGTACGCCAGGCCGGCGGCGAGCCCGGCCTGCACCGCCAGGCCGAACGCGGTCCGGACCCGGTGCAGCCGGTCGTGCAGGGT